>NZ_VPCP01000047.1:0-28409 GCF_013418145.1 Acinetobacter sp. YH12201
GTTCAAATGGCTATTCTACGTTTGATTGGTTTTGGAAAAAAAGAAGAATTTAAGAAAGTGCTAGCAATTTTAAGAAAGAAAAAGCCTGATAGGACAAGGATCCTATGAAATTTGTCGTGTACAGAGATATTTTTATTTTTATTATTGTCTGGAGAATGTCGCGCTTTATTTCTTCACCGTTAAATAGCTTGGCAAAAATGGCCAGCATGCTCAATCAGCCTGACATTCAGGAGAACATTAAACAAGTTGATCCTTGGTATTTTGAGGTTTTAAAGTTTAGAACCTCATTGTTACTCAGTTCGCAAACCTTCAGTGAGAAGATTGCTGAATTGCGTCAACATGTGAATACTGATCCACTGACCGGTTTATATAACCGGCGGGGGATGCAAATCTTCTTAAAAGAAGTGATGAACTTAGGACGAGATTTTACTGTGCTAGCGATTGATATCGATTATTTTAAGCAGGTGAATGATCGCTATGGTCATGGTCAAGGAGATGCCGTTTTAAAAACCCTGGCCAGCTTGATGAAAAATAATTTCAGGGATGAAGACATCTGTTGTCGGATAGGAGGAGAGGAATTTATTGTATTAATGACGACTTCAGATACGAAGGTTGCTTATAATGCTGCGGAACGTTTAAGAAAAACAATCGAATCTAGTAACTTCAATTTTATCGAACCTATTACCATATCTGTTGGAATTGCCTTTTGGCCTAAAAGCTCAGATGATGTGACCGAGGTTTTTAAAATGGCTGATAATAAACTTTATCAGGCTAAAAATAACGGACGCAACTGTATCTGTTATTAGGCGGAGAGAGCGTATTGAGTTTTATACCAATTCTACCCGTTTATAATTAAGCTTGAGCTCGCTAAGCGAAGCGGGGTGAGCAAAATGGTAACCTTGAAAATGGTCACAATCATAGTTTTTTAAAAACTGCGCCTGAGCTTGAGTTTCTATGCCTTCAGCAACCACTTGTAATCCAAGTTGATGAGCCATGACAATAATTGCAGCGACAATCGCGCCATCTTTCTCATTTTGAGGTAAATGTTCAATAAAACTGCGATCGAGTTTTATCTCATCCACAGGTAAAGTACGTAAATAACTCAGGCTGGAGTATCCTGTGCCAAAGTCATCGACAGAGACTTTGATGCCCAAGTCACGAACAGCCTTTAAAATTTCTAACGAACGGTCAGCACCTGCGATTAACATGGTTTCGGTAACTTCAATTTTTAACAACTCGGGCTGCAACTGGGTATCTGCCAGGGTTTCTTGTAAGTCATGTAAAAAGCCGGTGCGCTTAAACTGTAGCGGGGAAAGATTGACAGCTACACTCAGATTAGTGCCATTTTTCTTGTTCCAATCGACGATATCCTGGCAGGCTTGCTGTAATACCCATTGGCCAATCACTACAATTTGACCGGTTGTTTCAGCAAATGGAATAAACTCTGCTGGAGAGATGGAACCTCTTTGCGGATGCTGCCAACGAATCAAGGCTTCTACACTTTTTAATTGTCCTGAGTCAGCATCAATAACCGGTTGATAGACTAACCTGAACTGTTTTTCTTCTACGGCAACCATTAACTCATGGCGCATCAGCACATAGTCGATTTTCGGAGTGCGCGTAGAGTTAAAAGCATACCAATGCCAGGTATTGCCCCCTTCTTTTTTCGCTTCACTCATTGCATGTATGGCATGATGCAGCAATTCGTTAGATTTTTCTATTTGAGGATCATCATCTGCAATGCCAATACTTGCACTAATATGGATTTTATGACCATGAATATTAAATGGAGCTGACAGACTTTTTAAGACTTGCTCTGCAAGCACAGCGACCTGTTTTAAATCATCACATTTATTTAGCAGTATGCCAAATTCATCTGCTGAAAAATGTGAAATGATATGCTCTTCTGGGATAACCTGACGCAGACGATTGGCTACAGCTATCAAAAGTTGATCGCCAATGAAGTGGCCCAAACCTTGATTTAAAGGCTGGAAGCCATCTAGATCCACATACATGACAATGAGTGATCGGTGATTGTCATGGTGCAAATGGAAGGTCGTATCCAGTATTTCTTCAAAGGTATGATGATTAATTAATCCAGTTAGACTATCGTGGGTCTGCTGACGGGCGATATATTCGCTATTTGCCCGCTGCTGGGTAATATCTTGCTGAATTCCAATAAAATGGGTGCAAAAATTTTTGTCATCAAAAACCGGCCCCAATACCAGCTGATTCCAGAACCAGCTGCCATCTTTACGATAGTTTTTTAGGGTGATCTGGATTTCTTGCTGTTCTTGAAGTGCGTTGCGTATTTTATCAATTGTCTTCGGGTCGGTATCAGGACCTTGCAGAAAACGACAGTTCTGACCTAGCACATCTTCTTTTTTATAACCGGTCAGGCTTTCAAAAGCAGGATTAACATATTCAATAGCATGGTGTGCAGAAGCATTGGTCAGCACTATGCCATGAGGATTCGCATCGACACTACGTTTCAGTAAACGTAACATTTCTTCGGTTTCATGCCGCTCGGTAATATTACGGGCGATCCCAAATACACCGACCACCTGCTGAGCTTGTTGAAGAGGTAAATACGTGAGGTCTAGCCAGTAACATTCCCCCAAGGCATTCTTTGCCTGAATTTCCAGGTGTTGGCTGTTGCCTTGCAAGGCCTGTTCAAATGCAGTTTGAACTATAGCTTGAAAGTCAGGGCAGATAAATTTTGAGAAATGTAAGCCTCTAGTCTGTTCCGGATTTAATTTGGTGAGGTCTTTAGATGCAAGATTAACATCCAGAATAATACCTGCAGGATTATGTTCAAAAATGGCATCGGGATGGTAAGTGAAGAAAGACCGATATTTGTCATTTAACGCCAGTCTCTGTTGCCGTTCTGCATGCAGGTCCATACTCAAGGCAACTAAAGACGCGGCATGAGTAATCAATTTAATATGAGTAGAGCTTGGACACTTGGGAGAACGGTAATAGGTTGCAAAGGTTCCATAGAGGGTTCCCTGCGCATTAATAATCGGCATTGACCAACACGCGTTGAGATTCTCTTCTTGAATCAGGCTATTGAAAGCTTCCCAGTTGGGGTCAATCGCTAAATTTTCACAAATCACCAGTTTGCGGTGAAAAGCTGCCGCACCACATGCTCCCACATGTGGACCTATTTTTAGATCAGAGACCGTTTCTATATATCGGTTGGAAAAATGCTGGCTACCACTAATTAAATTTAAAGTTTGTTCTGTTTCAGAGTACAACATAATGGAGACCATTGAATCTGGTATCCGGACTTCTAGCCATTCACTGACCATCTGAAATATGAGGCTTAACTCAGCATGCTGCCCAATTAAATTAAAAATAGATTGAGTATCTAAATAACTCGCTGTTTGACTCATATAGTTTGCCACCCTAGAGTTGTATTGCGCATTTTGGATAGATTCTCAACGAAATTTTGTAAAACTGGATCTAAATGTGAATGATTACCCTTACTTAAATACTATAACAAAAATGCGATAACCTTCACATATTATTATCTAAAAGTATTATCGATATCAGGTTTTAATTTAAACAGGTTGGCTAAAAAATATTCTCGGTTATAATCATCAGGACTGAAACAATGGTCTGTTAACGTATCAACAGCTTATTCATGCGTTTGCATTGCAACAGTATATGGTCCTGAAAAGCAAAGATACGCTGCAAATTGTATCTGGCAGAATACAACCTATAATGGAGAGATCATTACAACAATAGCACTCATCACCTCGGTCTTTTTCAGCGTATTACATTCCTTTTTATTTGAATATTGAAAATATCGACATTTAAAACATACTCAATCATCATTCAAATTAAGTTGAACTCAGGTAGTTTGGGACAATGGGGTTATTTCTCTCTTTTCTACTTGCAAATACCTTGGCATGCCTTGTTGAAGAAAAATGCGTGCTTGATAAAGCTCATACCCCATCATACTGATATATAATCGATAATAATCAAGTGAACTGAGCGACTGGAGCAGCGATGTCTGTACAGCATTTTGACGATGACACCCATGAAGATGATTTAATTAGTCCAGAACAGCGTGCTCAGGCAGCGAGTAAAACCACTTGGGTGAGTGTAGGGGTTAACCTGGTTTTATCGATCTTTCAGATTGTGGTCGGGATTTTTGCCAAGTCCCAAGGCCTGATTGCAGACGGTATTCATACCCTCAGTGATTTGGTGGCTGATTTTATTGTACTGTTTGCCAACCATCACAGTAAAAAAGAGGCAGATGACGATCATCCTTTTGGTCATTACCGCTTTGAAAACGCAGCCTCTTTTATTCTAGGCTTGCTTTTGTTGGGAGTCGGCATTGGAATGCTGGTTATGGCAACCAATAAAATTCTCAATCCGGAACAGATTCCGAAAGTACAGTCAGTGGCCTTGTATATCGCCATGCTGGCCCTGGTAGGCAAAGAATTATTGTTTCGTTACATGCTGAAAGTTGCCAAAAAAGTCAAATCAAGTATGTTGGTAGCGAATGCATGGCATGCCCGTTCTGATGCCGCTTCATCTTTGGTGGTGCTGGTCGGGATTGCAGGAAACTTGTTCGGTTATCCTATTCTTGACCCGATTGCTGCCCTTGTGGTCGGTTTGATGATTATTAAAATGGGGTGGGAATTTGGCTGGCAAGCATTAAGTGATTTGATGGACCGGGCGGCAGATGAACATGAAATTCAGGCCATAGAACAGACTTTCCTTTCCACTGAAGGTATTCAAGGCGTGCATAATATTCGGACCCGTAAAATGGGAGATATGATTATCGTAGATGCACATATTGAGGTAGATGGAAATCTGAGTGTTCGTCAAGGACATGATATTTCAGTGAATGCGAGAAATCTGGTGATGAAGAAGCATCAGGTGATTGATGTCATTACTCATATGGATCCTGTTTAATTTAATTGGGTACACAACTTAAGCGACTGAGTATTAAACCACAGCGGATTGACAGCGAAAAGTCACTTTATCCGCTCAACTGTTACCTTGTGCTGCATATTGAGGGTGACATGATTCCTATAAAATAATTTTGAAAGATGTCTTTAGAATAAAATTTGGGTAAGCAGGCACATGAATATAAAGAAACTCGCTGTTGTCGGTGCAATTATGGTTCTGGGGCTGGTGGCCTATCTGGTCTGGAAAAACATGAACCAGCCGGATACACAGGCTTTAGTCAGTGGCAATGGGCGGATTGAAGCGACTGAAATCAATATCTCCAGTAAATTGTCTGGTCAGCTGGAAGAAATTTTGGTACAGGAAGGCGATTTTGTTGAACCAGGCCAGGTTTTGGCACGGATTAAAGTCTCTGCACTAGAAGCACAGCTGCGTGAAGTTCAGGCCCAGCAGCGTCAGGCACAGGACGGCATTGCGACCGCAGAAGCCCAGGTGGCCATGCGTATCAGTGAAAAAGCTGCAGCTGCAGCCATGGTCGAGCAGCGTGAAACCGAACTGGTCGCTGCTAAAAATCGTCTGGCACGAACCGAAATTCTGGCCAAAGACGGGGCAGTCTCTAAACAGCAGCTGGATGATGAGCGCGCTGATGTCAAAAGTGTTGCAGCCGTGCTGAGTGCGGCAAGAGCACAAGTGGACAGTGCACAAAGTGCGATTGTTGCCGCGCGCAGCCAGGTGTCGAGTGCACACTCGCAAGTCGATGCCATTAAGGCCACAATCGAGCGGATCAATTTCGATATTGAAGATGCCCAGCTCAAGGCACCCTTGAAGGCACGTGTCCAGTTTCTGGTGGCACAGCCGGGTGAAATGATTGCGGCAGGTGGACGGGTCATGAACCTGATCGATCTGTCTGATGTGTATATGACTTTCTTCCTGCCGGAAACCGTGGCTGGACGTATCGCGATAGGTACTGAAGTCCGTATCGTACTGGATGCGGCCAAAAATGTGGTGATTCCTGCCAAGGTATCGTTTGTCGCGGATACTGCACAATTCACGCCGAAGACGGTGGAAACTGAAAGTGAACGTCAGAAACTGATGTTCCGTATTAAAGCAAAAATTGATCCAGTGTTGTTGCAGAAATACATCCAGCAAGTCAAAACTGGTCTTCCGGGTGTAGCCTATATCAAAATTGACGAGAATGCGCCTTGGCCTGCATTCCTCAGTAATCTGGTTAAATCATGACAGCAGCATCTGCACAGGGCACCATTGTTGCCGACATTCAGCAGGTCAGTCTCAAATACGGCAAAACCCAAGCCTTAAAGGAGATTTCCTTGGCATTGCCTGCGGGTTGCATGATTGGTCTGATCGGCCCGGATGGCGTGGGAAAATCCAGCCTGCTGGCATTACTGGCTGGTGCCAAGGTGGTCCAGCAAGGCCGCTTGATGGTGCTTGGTGGAGATATTGCCGACCGAAAGCACCGCAGAAAAGTCTGTCCGCATATTGCCTATATGCCGCAGGGCTTGGGCAAGAACTTGTCCAAAACCCTTTCGGTTGAAGAAAACCTGCAGTTCGTTGCCCGTTTGTTTGGACATAATGCTGCTGAAAGCCGAAAACGTATTGATGAACTGACCAAAAGTACGGGACTGTATGAATTTCTCGATCGTCCGGCCGGGAAACTGTCCGGCGGGATGAAACAAAAACTTGGTCTGTGCTGTTCCCTGATTCATGATCCCGACTTTCTGATCCTGGATGAGCCCACCACCGGGGTTGACCCCTTGGCACGTGCACAATTTTGGGAATTGATTAACCGTATCCGTAGTGTCCGCCCACAGATGAGTGTGATTGTGGCGACTGCCTATATGGATGAAGCACAGGGTTTTGACTGGTTGGCGATGATGGATGAAGGTCGCATCCTACAAACTGGTAGTCCCGAGGAACTGTTGGCACAGACCGACAGCCGCAGTCTGGAAGAAGCCTATATCAAGCTTTTGCCCGTGGAAAAGAAACAGGGTTATGAGCCGGTGGTGATTCCGCCTTTAGCGGATGATGGTTCGGATGGTTATGCGCTGGAAGCTAAGGACCTGACAGTCAAATTTGGTGACTTTACCGCAGTGGATCATGTCAATTTTCAAATCCGGCGTGGGGAAATCTTTGGATTCTTAGGCTCCAATGGTTGTGGTAAGTCGACCACGATGAAGGTCTTGACCGGATTGCTGGAGGCTTCGGAAGGGCAGGCCTGGCTGTTCGGGCAACCAGTGCAAGGCAGTGATATGTCCACCCGTCGTCGCGTTGGGTATATGTCGCAATCCTTTTCACTCTATAGTGAACTGACGATTATCCAGAACTTGGTACTGCATGCCAAACTGTTTCATGTGCCGGCAGAACAGATTGATGTGTGTGTTGAGCAGATGCTACAGCGTTTCGATTTGATGGAACTGAAAGACAAATTGCCGGATGACTTGCCGCTAGGGATCCGCCAGCGTCTGTCATTAGCGGTAGCGCTGGTGCATAATCCGGAAATTCTGATTCTGGATGAGCCGACCTCAGGCGTGGACCCGATTGCCCGGGATAAATTCTGGCATGATCTGATCACCCTGTCGCGCAAAGATGGGGTCACCATCTTTATTTCCACGCACTTTATGAATGAAGCCGAGCGCTGTGACCGTATGTCGCTGATGCATGCCGGTCGGGTTTTGGACAGTGCTGCACCGGCACAGCTGATGCAGAACCGGCAGGCTGTATCTTTGGAACAGGCCTTTATTGGCTATCTGCTGGATGCCGGTGCGGGCAGCCAGACTGTAGCGGAAGAACAGGAGGAAAGCAGTTCAGCCGATCATCTGCCCCTCAAGACGCAGCAAAGAAAATCCAGCCGATTCAGTCTGCAACGGCTGCTTAGTTATGCTTGGCGTGAATCCCTAGAGTTGGCTCGTGATCCGATTCGTGCCACCATGGCGCTGGTCGGCTCAATTATCCTGCTGTTTGTCATGGGTTATGGCATCACCATGGATGTGGATGGTCTGACTTTTGCTGTGCTGGATCGGGATCAGACCGGGCTAAGCCAGAACTACAACATGAGTATCGCTGGTTCGCCTTATTTTGTCGAAAAGGCACCTTTGCAAAGTTATGATGATCTGGACCAGCGCATGCGTAGCGGCGATATTGCTTTAGCTATCGAGATTCCGCCCGGTTTTGCCCGGGATGTGGCCCGAGGCGAAAATGTCAAGATTGGTGCCTGGATCGACGGTGCCATGCCCCAGCGTGCCGAGACGGTTCAGGGCTATGTACAGGGCATTCATGCACACTGGTTGATGCAGCAGGTGCTGGAGCAAAGCGGGTATAAAATATCGAGTACAGTCAATGTTGAAACCCGCTTCCGCTATAACCCGGATATCAAGAGCCTGCCTGCAATGGCACCGGCCTTATTTCCGCTGCTCATCCTGCTGATTCCGGCTATGTTGACAGCGCTGTCTGTGGTGCGGGAAAAAGAGCTGGGTTCGATTGTGAATTTGTATGTCACCCCGGTCACCCGTAGTGAATTCCTGATCGGCAAACAGATTCCCTACGTCGTGCTGGCCATGCTGAACTATGTCCTGATGTGCCTGATTATTGTGGTGATGTTTGATGTACCGATCAAAGGCAGTTTTTTGACCCTGACCCTGGCTTCCTTCCTGTTTATCATTTTTTCTACAGGCACGGGTTTATTGGCCTCCGCCCTGACCAAAAGCCAGATTGCCTCGATGTTTCTGGTGATGCTGGGTACGCTGATTCCAGTGATGCAGTTTGCTGGTATTATTAATCCGGTTTCCTCGCTAGAAGGATTTGGCCGCTGGTTTGGTGGGATTTATCCTGCTACACATATGGTGAATATCAGCCGTGGCGTATTTAACAAAGCTTTAGGTTTTCAGGACTTGCATCAGTCTCTTTGGGTAATCTTGCTGTCAGTGCCTGTCATTATGTGTGCGGCAATCCTGGCGCTAAAAAAACAGGAGTCCTAGGATGTTCCGTCAGAAGATACAGAATATCTACCAGCTCGGTTGCAAGGAATTGTGGAGTCTATGGCGTGACCCGGTCATGCTGATCCTGATCATCTACACCTTTACTGTGGCAATTTATACGGCAGCCACCGCCATGACCGATAGCCTGAACATGGCTCCGATTGCAATTGTAGATGAAGATCATTCAACCTTGTCCGAGCGAATTACCTCGGCATTTTATCCACCGTATTTTATTCCACAAAGTACTGAACTGAATTATATGGATGCTGGAATGGATGCTGGGGAATTTACCTTTGCTCTAAATATTCCGGTGAATTTTCAGGAAGATGTGCTTGCAGGAAAAGAAGCGGCGATTCAGGTGAATGTCGACGCCACGCGCATGTCTCAGGCGATGACCGGGGCTGGCTATATTCAGCAGATTATTCAGTCCGAAGTCAGTGAATATGTGTTGCATAGCCGGGAAGTGAGCAGCATGCCGGTTGAACTGGAGATGCGTGCCCGCTTTAACCCGTTGCTGGACCAAAAATGGTTTGGCAGTGTCATGGAAATCATCAATAACGTGGCGATGCTGTCCATCATTCTGACCGGAGCAGCTTTAATTCGCGAGCGTGAGCACGGCACGGTAGAACATCTGATGGTGATGCCAGTCACGGTGTTTGAAATTATGATGTCCAAGGTCTGGTCTATGAGTCTGGTGGTATTGATTGCGGCTTTTACCGGGCTGAAACTGGTGGTACAGTTTGCCTTACAGGTTCCGATTGAAGGGAACCTGTTGCTCTTCTTCTTTGGGGCATTATTGACCCTGTTTGCCACTACCTCGATGGGCATTTATCTTGCCACCATGTCGAAATCGATGCCACAGTTTGGTTTATTGATGATGCTGATTCTGATCCCGATGGAAATGCTCTCAGGCGGGATGACACCGCGGGAAAGCATGCCAGAGGTATTACAGTATCTGATGCTGATCGCCCCAACCACGCATTTTGTTGAACTGGCCCAGGCCATTTTGTATCGAAATGCCGGGCTAAATATCGTTTGGCCGTCATTTCTATGGCTGGTTGGAATTGCCGTGCTGTTTTTCTATGTGGCCTGGAAACGTTTTAAGGATACGATTCATACCATGACCTGAGTATAACCAGGGACGGATAAATATCAGTATTTTTAAATATCGTTAAGTTTCCCGTAAATACAGTTTTTTTTATCCCATGAGTTGTCCACAGAAATTGGGGATAATTTTTGCCCTGGAAAGGCCGGGAACATTGAAAAAATTCCCAATTTGATTAAAAAATAACCTTTTATTAGCAGGAAGTGTCAAAAAAGCTCATAAAAAAACCGACTTGTTTCTAAGTCGGTTGAACGAGGTCGTTCTAGAGGGTATGACTCAATGTAAGCTAATGATCTTAACGTAATCTTAAAACCGTTATTCACCAATTAAAATGTCCTGTTTTTAACTGCAAGAGTCAAGAACAGGGTTCAGATTTTGTTGTTGAACTGCTGTTTTCTGTGCACGTCTTCTTGGCATTTTTGAGAATGATTGTGTTTGTTTTGCTGTTCCAATTCTTCATGCCGTTGTTGAATATGCGCCAGCACATAATCCAAACGTTTATTCTCAATGATCTCTCGCTGGTTGAGCTTGCTTAACTTATCGAAGATGCTGTAATTGATCTTCCGTCCTTCATACATGATGGCGACAGTACCATCTGGGTATTCTATAAACTCAAGATATTTACCGATTAGCTTCTGATTTTCTGCTGTATCCTCCAAAAGATATACGCATTTATCATACGTAATGGTCAGGCTATTTGTGACTCTGCGGGGTTCACGCCAGGTAAAAATATCATCTAATTCCTCAGCGGTTTCAGTGACAGTTCGGTGTAAGTTATTGGGATAAAACACTGAAATCATGACCTCAGGCATATTCACCGACATAAATGATATTAAATATATTTAAATTGTATTATATTAAATATATGTAAAACATATACTTATTGCTTTAATATTTGGTAGTGTAATTTAAAGTAGGGCAGGGTAATAAGAAGTTAGTCACTTTAATATGCATTAAAATTCAACAATAATAACCAACATAAAATATGCTTCTGTTTTTATTATTTTTATTTTTGACTATTTGATAAAAATTATTTAGCTGTGGAATCCTGAATTTGGCAAGCAGTGATGAGTGATCGGTCTTTATTCTTCAGTTAAGAGGGGCTTTGTTGCATAAACCTCTCAGGAAAAGTGGTCGCCGACAAATCCGGTACGGTTCAGACTCATATTTCCGGCCAGTTTATTCGAAAATAGCGAAGTGCTTAGGCCTAGTTAGGTGCATATTCATCAGGAAATGTATAAACCATTGTTTATTAAAGTTGCACTCACTCTATAAACCTATAAGCCAAAAAATAATGTCCCCTAGGTTGCGATTGAAATAAGGTATATGCAGTAAGGTGATTTTAGCCCACTTTTCTTATGAATATGATTTTGACAAGGATTCCTGGATTAATTTGGCAATTTCTTTTGGCTTGAGAGCTCGTGAAGATGCCATCGTACTTGGCAGGTACAGAGATGTTGTGGCAAGCCCTCGTTAAATAAATGTAGTAGTTTCCTATAGCAAAAATTTTAAATTCCAAGGACGCGGAGCGTAATTAATGATGAAGTTGAAGCTTATATGTATTGCTTTCTACCATTAATTGGTGCCGCAATTGTGGAGCTTACTCACAATGGTGCTGTATTTGAACATTTTTTGTCAATAAATTCACAGATGGAAAAAATTAATTTTAACTTCTCCACAAAACAAGAAGTCAAGGAAAGACGTATGAAAAAAAGATTATACAAAATAAGTATTTTTAGTGGCTTATTTATGGCTTTAACTAGCCAAACATGGGCTACAGATGCTTTTAATCTTGTAGGCACAGGTCCTATATCTCAGGGTATGGGAGGAACGGGAGTTGCGTATAATATAGGCCCTGGAGCCATGCTGATTAATCCAGCAACATTATCAGCATTTGAAACCGGAAGATATGCGAGTATTGGTCTGGATATTATTACTGCAGATTTGAAAATCAAAAATATAGCGACAGGAGAAACGGCACAATCACATTCCCACGGTCGAAACAATGGTCCTTATATTGGACCAGAACTCTCATTTGTTTGGCGAAATGATGACTATGCGCTAGGAATAGGTGCATATGCATCAGATGGAGTCGGAACTCAGTTTGGTAGGGAAAGTTTTCTATCAAGAACTACAACAAATAGTATTAATACAGGCCTAGATAGTTTTTCACGTTTGCTTGTACTTCGTATACCCGTTTCATTTGCTTATGAAGTCAATGAAAAGTTATCCGTTGGTGGTTCTCTTGATGCCGTTTGGACGGCAGTTAATTTAGGTTTTCTTTTAGATACATCTCAAATTGAAACCTTGGCAGTACAGAAAAATATTTCTGGTTCATTGGTGCCAAATTTATTGAGTATTCCTGAGTTGTCAGCAGGTTATTTAGATATCAATAATGGAAAGACAGTGGGTGGAGGGGTAGATGGCTGGGGATTAGGTGGGCGTGTAGGACTTACTTATAAACCTATATCGAAAACCACAGTAGGTATTGCATATAACTTTAAAACCAATGTTGGTGATTTATCTGGTGATGCAGACTTAACAGCAGTCAGTAGATCATTAGGTCCAATTTCGCTTGCTGGCAAGGCTAAGTTGCGTGATTTTGAAATGCCAGCTGCATTGACTATTGGTATAAATCAGCAAATCAATTCAGAGACCATGATTTCATTTGATTACAAACGTGTATTCTGGAATGACGTGATGGATAATCTGAAAGTTCATTTTGAACAAAATGACAGCAAAGATAATCTGGATATTAATTTGCCACTTAATTATCGCGACTCTAATGTGTATTCATTGGGTATGCAGTATGCAGCTAATCCAAAGTGGACATTCCGTACAGGGCTACATTATGCCCAAATGGAAAATTCCAAGGAGGGCATACTATCGATTATTCCTTCGACACCTACTACTAATTTGACAGGTGGGCTAAGTTATTCTGTAACCCCAAGAAGTGTTGTGGATTTTTCATTGGCGTATGGGTTTAAGAAAAAAGCATTGAATAATGCTCAACCTAATACAGATAAGCCAATTGAGGTCTCACATGCACAGCTTGCTGGCGCATTAATATTCACTACTAAGTTTTAAACATAAGTTTCATTCTTAGACTTGGAACTTTTATTCCCCAAACCCAAACAAAGAATCAAAGAGTTAGAACAAAAGTTTTTTCAAGCAAGACAAAAAACATAACCTTTTGAAATGATTATAGTAAGTGCCCGCTGAACCCCGTGCCTATTTTTAATTAGGTTCAGGTTTCCAGCAGTGTGGCAGTAATTCTTCTATGTGGGTTACTTTATGTGTTGGCAGCCTTCAGCACATCACTTAAATAGGCATATGGATCCAGCCTATTCAGTTTTGCTGACTGAATCAGGGTCATGATGTTGGCAGCTCGCTGACCACTGCGCAGTGAGCCAACAAACAGCCAGTTTTTACGTCCCAAGGCCCAGCTCATTTGGTTTTCTATCCCTTGCGCAGCAATGCTGCTCATATCAATGGGTAGATTACCATCATCCAAATATAGGCAGAGGGCTTGCCAGCGCTTCAGACTGTAATTGATGGCTTTAGCAGTGGCTGAACTTGAGGGCACCGTCAGATGATGTTGGTTGAGCCATTCGTACATATTGCATTACTGGTTGGCTATGCTGTTGCCGGTATTTGCTTCGTTGCTCTGTTGTAGTATCTGTCTTTTTCCTGAGTTCTGCTTCTATCGCATACAGTTTCTGAATCAACAGTAATGCCTGTTCAGCGATTTGACTTTTCCCGGTCACATGTAGTTCATTAAATTTACGACGTGCATGGGCCATGCAGCCCACCTCAATGATCTTACCTGATTTAAAGCGTGCTTTATAACCACTGTAATCATCACAGACAGACCAAATAACCCTGCCAGCCTTTCAGGAAATCTTTAGCATGTTGACCAGAACGGCTATCCTGAAAGTCATAGATCACTGCCTGAACTGGATCGTCCTGGGTGGTGGCATAGGCCTAGACATGGGGCATCCATTGTATTTAGAACATTTAGTCAAATAAGCTTGATAACCAAAGTTATCTAGTCCTTGGTATGCACAATAATATTGCAAAACAATAATAAATTACCTGGTTTAGTCAATCCGCATTTAATTCTTAATTTTTGAAAAAAAGCTATGAAAGTGCTGGCGGAAATTTGGTGTTCCAGTGTAGATCACTTATCTGATTTGCATATTTCTCTGACACCCATTTCCGGCCAGTCTGTTCGAAAACAGCAAAGTGCTTAGGCCAAGGTGCATATTCATCAGGAGATGTATAAACCATCGTTTATAAAAGTTGCGATCGCTCTATAAACCTATAAGCCAAAAAACAATATTCCGCTAGGTCATGATTGTAATATCGTACATGCAGTTAGGTGGTGTTTGCTTACTTATTCAGTAGTGAGTATGACTTTGACAAGGATTTTAGATCAATTTAACGATTTCTTTTGATCTGAGCACACACGTGCAGATGCATCTATCTGTACTTGGCTGTAATAGAGATTTTACGGCAAAAGCATAGTCAAATAAATACTGCATTTCCCATAACAAAATTTTTAAACTCCAAGGACAAGGAGCGTAATTGATGACGAATGTAAACGAAGAGCTTGGCCGCATGGTCTTAGCTGGTGGAATTGAAACCAATCTCCATGATGTTGGTACTGGTGAGCCTGTCGTGCTTGTTCATGGTTCAGGCCCGGGTGTGACCGCTTGGGCGAACTGGAGGACGGTCATGCCTGAGTTGTCCAAGCACCGCCGCGTCATTGCACCGGACATGGTGGGTTTCGGCTTTACGCAACGACCACAAGGAATTCACTACGGAATCGAGTCTTGGGTTGCTCATTTGATTGGAATTCTTGATGCGCTGGAACTAGACCGTGTCGATCTTGTCGGAAATTCATTCGGTGGTGCCTTATCATTGGCCTTTGCTATCCGATTTCCACATCGGGTTCGTCGGTTGGTGCTGATGGGGTCCGTTGGTGTGAGATTCGAGCTTACGGATGGACTCGATGCAGTCTGGGGTTATGAGCCCTCCGTGCCAAATATGCGCAAAGTCATGGACTATTTCGCCTACGACCGAAGTCTCATTTCTGATGAGCTGGCGGAGCTACGCTACAAGGCGAGTATTAGACCCGGCTTTCAAGAGGCTTTTGCCTCCATGTTCCCTGCTCCGCGGCAGCGCTGGGTAGATGCATTAGCTAGTTCCGATCAGGACATTCAAGCTATCCAGCATGAAACACTAATCTTACACGGTCGCGACGATCGTGTGATTCCTCTTGAAACATCGTTGCGGCTGAACCAACTGATCGAAAGCTCGCAATTACACGTTTTCGGTAAATGTGGCCATTGGGTGCAGATCGAGCAAAACAAGAATTTTATCCGCTTGGTCAATGATTTTCTCACCGCTAATGATTGATTTCAAAAAAATGTGAATGATCATCCATTCTGAAAATGCATCACCTGTAATTACCCGCTATCCACTACTTTAAAAAGTGAGAAGACAATGAATCAGACAGAAACAACACCTATTAGAGTGCGCAAAAATTGGAAGACCAGTGAGATAGAAACGCTCTTTGATGAGCAAGCTGGACGTATCGATCCGCGCATTTATACCGATGAGGATCTGTACCAACTCGAACTAGAACGTGTATTTGCTCGGTCATGGCTCCTATTGGGGCATGAAACTCACATTCGTAAACCAGGTGATTATTTCACGACCTATATGGGTGAAGATCCTGTCGTGGTCGTAAGACAGAAGGATGCCAGTATCGCTGTGTTCCTGAACCAGTGCCGCCATCGTGGTATGCGTATCTGTCGTTCGGATGCTGGAAACGCGAAGGCATTTACTTGTAGTTACCATGGGTGGGCTTACGATACTGCTGGCAATCTTATCAATGTGCCTTACGAGGCCGAATCCTTCGCCTGCTTAGACAAGAAGGAATGGAGTCCACTGAAGGCTCGAGTAGAAACCTACAAAGGTCTGATTTTTGCCAACTGGGATGAAAACGCCATAGACCTTGATACATATCTCGGCGAGGCGAAGTTCTACATGGACCACATGCTCGACCGTACTGAGGCAGGCACTGAGGTGATTCCAGGTATACAGAAGTGGGTTATTCCCTGTAACTGGAAATTCGCAGCAGAGCAGTTTTGTAGTGACATGTACCATGCCGGAACTACATCACATTTATCTGGAATCATTGCTGGTCTGCCAGAAGATCTTGAGTTGGCTGATCTTGCACCGCCGAAATTTGGCAAGCAGTACCGTGCATCATGGGGTGGGCATGGCAGTGGCTTCTATATTGGCGACCCCAACCTGATGCTTGCCATCATGGGGCCGAAGGTCACCAGCTACTTGACCGAAGGCCCCGCGGCGGAAAAGGCGGCCGAGCGTCTGGGTAGTATAGAGCGCGGCACGAAAATCATGGTTGAGCACATGACTGTCTTTCCTACGTGTTCCTTCCTCCCAGGTGTCAATACGATCCGAACATGGCATCCACGCGGGCCGAACGAGGTTGAAGTGTGGGCATTTACAGTCGTCGATGCTGATGCTCCAGATGATATTAAGGAAGAGTTTCGTCGTCAGACACTACGTACCTTCTCTGCCGGTGGTGTATTCGAGCAGGATGACGGCGAGAACTGGGTTGAAATCCAGCATATTCTGCGAGGTCATAAGGCACGTAGCCGTCCATTCAATGCTGAGATGAGTATGGGGCAAACCGTTGATAACGATCCAATTTACCCTGGTCGTATATGTAACAACGTGTATAGCGAAGAAGCTGCTCGTGGACTATATGCACATTGGCTGAAAATGATGACCTCACCAGACTGGGAAGCATTAAAGGCGACGCGTTAAACCTAACGACAGCTAGCGCCACATCGTGGTGCCAGTTAGAAGCCGCATTTGATTCATAACCAAATTGGATGCGGTGGACTATCCATTTGAAATCTACAAGGAATGATTACGATTCCAAAAAGGAGTGACCATGATTGATTCAGTCAACAGAGCTGACCTCTTTCTTCGCAAACCTGCACCGGTAGCACTTGAACTGCAAAATGAAATTGAGCAGTTCTACTATTGGGAAGCTAAGCTTCTCAATGATCGCCGCTTTGATGAATGGTTCGCACTACTTGCCAAAGACATTCACTACTTCATGCCTATCCGCACCACACGAATCATGCGTGATTCACGCCTTGAATATTCGGGCTTGCGAGACTATGCGCATTTTGATGATGACGCCACAATGATGAAAGGGCGTTTGCGTAAGATTACTTCTGACGTAAGTTGGTCCGAGAATCCTGCGTCAAGAACACGACATATTGTGAGCAATGTGATGATCATTCCCACAGAAGTAGAAGGAGAATACGAAATCTCCAGTACCTTCATCGTGTACCGCAATCGCTTGGAAAGACAACTTGATATCTTTGCTGGAGAGCGTCGCGACAGATTGCGTCGTAACAAGGGTGAAGCTGGATTCGAGATAGTCAATCGGACAATCCTGATCGACCAAAGCACCATCCTAGCCAATAACCTCAGTTTCTTCTTCTAGGAGATGTCATGACTTGGACATATATACTGCGGCAAAGTGATTTGCCACCTGGTGAAATGCAACGCTATGAAGGTGGATCAGAACCAGTGATGGTCTGTAACGTCGATGGTGAATTTTTCGCAGTTCAGGATACCTGCACGCATGGAGACTGGGCATTATCAGATGGATACCTTGATGGTGATGTCGTCGAATGTACGTTGCATTTTGGGAAGTTCTGTGTGCGAACTGGGAAAGTGAAAGCGTTGCCTGCTTGTAAACCTATCAAAGTATACCCTATCAAGATAGAAGGTGATGAGGTACACGTTGATCTTGACAATGGGGAGCTAAAGTGATGGCTAATCATGTTGCAATCATCGGTAATGGCGTAGCTGGGTTCACCACCGCGCAAGCCCTTCGTGCCGAAGGTTATGAAGGACGAATCTCACTGATTGGGGAAGAACAGCATCTTCCCTATGACCGACCATCCTTGTCTAAGGCCGTCCTTGATGGAAGCTTTGAGCAGCCACCTAGACTGGCCGAGGCAGATTGGTACAGTGAAGCCAGCATCGAGATGCTGACTGGCTCAGAAGTTACTGACCTAGATACACAGAAAAAAATGATCAGTTTGAATGATGGCAGCACGATTTCTGCTGATGCTATCGTTATTGCAACTGGAAGTCGAGCACGGATGTTGTCTTTACCCGGCAGTCAATTGCCTGGTGTCGTGACATTACGCACTTATGGTGATGTGCAGTTATTACGTGATAGCTGGACACCTAATACTCGGTTGCTCATTGTAGGCGGTGGGTTGATTGGTTGTGAGGTAGCAACAACGGCTCGCAAGCTTGGTCTTTCTGTCACGATCCTTGAAGCTGGTGATGAACTGTTGGTTCGTGTTCTTGGACGACGTATCGGTGCTTGGCTACGTGGTTTGTTAACTGAACAGGGTGTGCAGGTAGAACTAAAAACTGGAGTTTCAGGTTTTTCAGGCGAAGGTCAGCTTGAAAAAGTGATGGTGAATGATGGGCGTAGCTTTATTGCTGATAACGCACTTATCTGCGTAGGGGCAGATCCTGCAGATCAACTCGCACGTCAAGCCGGTTTGGAATGTGATCGTGGTGTCGTTGTTGATCATAGAGGTGCGACACCTGCTAAAGGCATATTCGCGGTTGGGGATGTAGCCACTTGGCCACTTCATTCAGGCGGAAAGCGCTCGCTTGAAACCTATATGAATGCTCAGCGCCAAGCTACAGCAGTTGCTAAAGCCATTCTAGGAAAAGAAGTATCAGCACCGCAATTGCCAGTGTCATGGACGGAGATTGCGGGACATCGAATGCAAATGGCTGGTGATATCGAAGGACCGGGTGAATATGTTTTGCGCGGAACCTTGGGCAGTGGCTCTGCTTTATTGTTCCGTCTGCTAGATGGACGGATTCAAGCGGTTGTAGCCGTTGATGCACCTCGTGATTTCGCACTCGCAAATCGATTAGTGGAAGCTCAAGTCATAATTGAGCCAGAAAAGCTGGCAGATGTGTCAAATAATATGCGCGATATTGTTCGTGCGAATGAAGGGAATCAAAAATGAAACTTAAAGATGAAGTAATTTTGGTGACAGGTGGTGGCGCAGGCTTGGGAAGAGCCATCGTTGATCGTTATGTTGCAGAAGGTGCACGTGTTGCAGTACTAGATAAATCTCCGGCAGGTCTGGAAGCGTTAAAGGAGCGCCATGGAGATTCAATCGTAGGGATTGAAGGAGATGTACGTTTACTCGACAGCCATCGTGAGGCTGTGGCTCGTTGCGTTGAAAAATTTGGCAAGCTCGACTGTTTAGTCGGTAATGCTGGTGTTTGGGATTACCTGACCCAACTGGTGGATATTCCTGACGACATCATATCTGAGGCATTCGAGGAAATGTTCGATGTGAATGTCAAGGGCTACATCTTAGCTGCAAAAGCGGCGCTACCTGCCCTTTATCAAAGCAAAGGTAGCGCGATTTTCACGGTATCAAATGCCGGTTTTTATCCGGGCGGAGGTGGTGTTTTGTATACGGCTGGCAAGCATGCCGTGATTGGTTTGATCAAGCAGCTTGCACACGAATGGGGACCTCGTATCCGGGTCAACGGTATAGCTCCAGGTGGCATTTTGGGGAGTGATCTACGAGGGTTGAAGAGTCTTGATTTACAAGATAAGAGCATTTCGAGCTTTCCATTGGACGACATGCTGAAATCAGTTCTTCCGACCGGGCGGGCTGCTACTGCCGAGGAATACGCCGGTGCCTATGTCTTCTTCGCGACTCGTGGTGACACTGTTCCGCTCACTGGTAGCGTATTGAATTGCGATGGTGGCATGGGTGTGCGTGGTTTGTTCGAATCTAGTCTTGGTACACAGCTTGACAAGCACTTCGGTTGATAAAGGAGAATTATCATGAGTATTAAAAGATTGGGTTACTTGGGCTTTGAAGTCGTAGATGTACCTAAATGGAGTACCTTCGCCACGACCAAGTTAGGGATGATGGAAGCTTCAGCCAGCGAAATGGAGGCGACGTTTCGAATCGACTCGCGTGCCTGGCGACTGTCGGTCAGCAAAGGATCTGCTGATGACTATCTTTTTGCTGGCTACGAGGTGGATAGTGAACAGGGATTGCAGGAGGTCAAGCAAAGACTGGAGGCCTTCGGCGTTACAGTCAAGGTCGAGGGACAGGAATTAATCGCCAAGCGCGGTGTGCTCGGATTGATTTCGTGTAACGATCCGTTCGGTAATCGTGTCGAGGTATATTATGGCGGCACAGAGTTGTTCGAACAGCCATTCACCTCACCTACCGGTGTTTCCGGATTTCAAACTGGAAACCAGGGTTTCGGTCACTATGTGTTGAACGTTTCGGATGTGGATGAAGCACTCGCTTTTTATACCAAAGCATTGGGCCTTCAGCTTGCCGATGTCATTGACTGGACTATTTGCGACGGGTTGTCCACTACTCTCTATTTCTTTTATTGCAATGGTCGTCACCACTCATTTGCGTTTGCTAAGCTGCCAGGATCAAAACGGCTTCATCACTTTATGCTGCAACTTAACGGTATGGATGACGTGGGTTTGGCATATGACAAATTTTATGAGGACCGTGAGGTGGTCATGACGCTTGGCCGACATACTAACGATCACATGATTTCGTTCTATGGTGCGACACCTTCGGGCTTCGCAGTCGAGTACGGCTGGGGTGCACGTGAGGTAAACCGAGACTGGTCAGTGGTGCGCTATGATCGCATCAGCATATGGGGACACAAGTTTCAGGCGCCCGCATGATCGGTCAGTCTAGCAGCTCTAGTCCTACTTTTATTTGCATGCTCATAAGACGAACGTTTTGGACAGCAGGGTAGCATAAATAAGGATTATAGACGGTGTTAATCAAGGAGAGATATAAGCATGAATGAACCAGATAACGTACACAAAGTCGCTGATTTTCTGCATGAGGCCGCACTGTCGGGCACAGCTATTGCGCCAGTGCGCAATCTAATAGGTGAGATGGATTTAGAAGCGGCTTATGTTGTGCAAGAGGTCAATACACAACGAGCATTGAATGCGGGGCGAAGACTGGTTGGACGAAAGATTGGACTGACTTCAGTCGCAGTGCAAAAACAACTCGGAGTGGAACAGCCTGATTATGGGATGTTGTTCGCTGACATGGCACGTACAGAGGGTGAGGAAATCTCTCTCAATGATGTGCTTCAACCTAAAGTCGAAGCCGAAATAGCCTTTGTCTTGGGACGTGATCTTGACGATGACTATTTGACGGTGGCTGACCTTTTTCGCGCCATTGAATTCGCAGTTCCAGCGATCGAGATCGTGGGTTCACGTATAGCGAATTGGGATATTCGTATCACGGATACTATAGCTGACAATGCTTCATCGGGTCTGTACGTATTGGGTTCCATGCCAAAGCGGCTGTGCGATTTTGATTCACGCCATGCAGGGATGGTGATGGAGCGACAAGGATTATTGGTATCCTCTGGAGTTGGAGCTGCTTGCCTAGGATCACCGCTCAATGCAGTTCTTTGGTTGGCTAAAGTCATGGCTAAGCTGGGTCGTCCATTGCGTGCTGGTGACACAGTTCTTTCAGGTGCGCTCGGTCCGATGGTGCCCGTCGCAGCAGGCGATATATTTAATGTACGGATAGAAGGGCTTGGGTCGGTGACCGCTAATTTTGCAAAGGGATAGAAGCATGCAAGTGAGCCCATCTTCAATCATAAAATTTCCGGAATTTGCGTAAATAATTATACGTTATGCGACCGGACGCGATGGCTTAATGATTAAAGGAGTTTCATTATGACCCGTAAAGTCAAGGCCGCTATTATTGGTAGTGGCAATATCGGCACTGATCTGATGATCAAGATACTTAGGCAGGGGAAAAACATTGAAATGGGAGCGATGGTTGGCATCGATCCTGCATCGGACGGGCTCGCACGCGCCCAGCGCATGGGGGTAACAATCACTCACGAAGGTGTAGAAGGGTTGACGCGTTTGCCGATATTCAATGAAATCGATATTGTATTCGATGCTACAAGTGCCAACGCACATGTGAAAAATGAGGCTTTGTTACGTGAGCGTAAACCTCAATTACGCATGATCGATCTGACACCTGCCGCCATTGGACCCTACTGTATACCAGTGGTCAATGGTGATGATCACTTAGATGCAACCAACGTTAATATGGTCACGTGTGGAGGGCAGGCTACTATTCCCATGGTTGCCGCGGTATCACGTGTGGCTAAGGTACATTACGCAGAGATTATCGCTAGTATCTCAAGTAAAAGTGCTGGACCTGGTACTCGTGCCAATATTGACGAGTTTACAGAAACTACCTCACAGGCGATTGAGGCGGTAGGTGGAGCTGCTAAAGGCAAGGCAATCATCATTCTAAATCCAGCTGAACCGCCACTGATGATGCGAGACACTATCTATACACTTAGTGATTTCGCTGACATCGAGCAAATTAAAGAGTCAGTGCAATCAATGGTGGATGCAGTACAGGCATATGTCCCAGGTTATCGATTAAAGCAATACGTACAGTTCGACCGCATTGAGGCCGATCGCCCGTTTAATATTCCTGGTGTTGGAGAACGTATGAGTGGGCTCAAGACTTCAATTTTCTTAGAAGTAGAGGGTGCCGCAAACTATCTGCCAGCTTATGCAGGTAACTTGGACATCATGACCAGCGCTGCATTACGTACCGCAGAGAAAATGGCTGTGCGTATGCTCGATTCTCAGGTTGAATAAGGATATCACCATGACTCAACAGAAAATTTACATCTCTGATGTGACACTGCGTGATGGTAGTCACGCGATCCGCCACCAGTATACAGTGGATCAAGTTAAGCAGATTGCACAAGCTCTGGATGATGCCAAGGTCGATTCTATCGAAATTGCCCATGGTGATGGTTTACAGGGAAGTAGTTTCAATTACGGCTTTGGTGCTCATACGGATTTAGAATGGATTGAAGCCGTGGCTAGTGTGGTCAAGCATGCCAAGATTACAACATTACTCTTGCCAGGCATTGCTACTGTACATGATCTTAAGGCTGCCTATGAAGCGGGTGTGCGTGTGGTGCGCGTTGCTACGCACTGCACGGAGGCTGACATTTCCAGACAGCACATCGAGTATGCGCGTCACTTAGGTATGGAGGCTGTTGGCTTCTTGATGATGAGTCACATGACTACACCGCAAAACTTGGCGCAGCAAGCCAAGTTAATGGAAAGTTATGGTGCGACAGTATGTTATGTAGTTGATTCTGGTGGTGCACTGAGCATGAATGGTGTACGGGATCGCTTCCGTGCCTTCAAGGACACACTAAAACCCGAGACACAGACCGGAATACATGCACATCATAATTTGAGTCTAGGGGTAGCCAATAGCATTATTGCTGTAGAAAATGGTTGCGACCGTGTAGATGCAAGCTTAGCTGGCATGGGTGCTGGTGCTGGAAATGCGCCACTAGAAGTGTTTATTGCTGCTGCGGAACGGATGGGTTGGAATCACGGTACTGATCTTTATAAGTTGATGGATGCAGCCGATGACTTGGTTCGCCCATTACAAGATCGTCCTGTACGTGTTGATCGCGAGACTTTAGCTCTAGGGTATGCTGGTGTTTATAGTAGTTTCCTGCGTCATAGCGAGTTGGCTGCTCATAAATACGGGCTTAAAACTGTAGATATTTTAGTCGAACTTGGGCGCCGTCGGATGGTTGGTGGTCAAGAAGACATGATCGTTGATGTAGCGCTTGATTTGCTCAAGCAGCAGGAACAAGCATGAATTCATTCTGACTAATAAGTATTCAGCAAATACTTACGGAATGGGGTATTACTTCGTCATTGTTTAGATGAACTTGAAACCAATGTAATGAAGTTACGTTGGTTTCTCTATTTCCCCTTTACTGTTCTGAGGAATGAGTTGAATATTCTTGAGATGATTATTGTTTAAACGCTAAAAAAGTATTCTCAGGATGAGAGATGGGGGGTATGATCTAGACTGAAACAGTCGGAATTATGTGAATTATCAAGGATGAGCTTTTGGGACAGAAGAAAGCATCAAAATAGATTAAAAAATAATCATTATAATATCAGCCTCAAGGAAAAAGGATCTGCTGAGTTGATGCAAGAACAACATACACGCATTATATTTGATGGGCTCTACGAATTCGTTGGCCTTCTTGATGCCAAGGGAAATGTGCTAGAAGTCAACCAAGTCGCATTGGAAGGAGCAGGTATTACTCTAGAAGATATTCAAGGTAAACCGTTCTGGAAGACACCTTGGTGGCAACTTTCAAAAAAAACAATGGCCACCCAAAAGAGACTTATTGAAACTGCATCATCCGGTGAATTTGTTCGATGTGATGTTGAGATTCTTGGCAAGGCAGATGGTAAAGAAATAATAGCGGTCGATTTTTCATTGTTGCCAATTCGAAATGAAGAAGGTGAAATTATTTACCTTCTTGCTGAAGGGCGTAATATTACCGATAAAAAGAAAGCCGAAGCTATGCTGGCGTTAAAGAATCAGGAGCTAGAGCAATCAGTTGAATATATTCGAAAGCTAGATAAGCAGAAGAGTGATTTTTTTGCCAAGGTAAGCCATGAGTTGCGTACGCCACTGTCTTTAATTCTAGGACCACTGGAAGCTGTTATGGCAGCAGAGCCTCGAGGAGAATCACCTTATTGGAAACAGTTTGAGGTCATTCAACGTAACGCAAGAACCCTGTTGAAACAGGTTAATACATTGCTTGACTTGGCGAAAATAGATGCCCAGCAGATGGGGCTTTCCTATCGGAGAGTTGATCTCAGTCAGCTGACCCGTACTATCGGCTCGAATTTTGAAGGAATAGCCCAGCAAAAATCAATAACGTTTGATATTAAACTGCCCGCGCAGATGATGATTGCTGAAGTGGATGGTGAGAAATACGAACGTATTATCCTTAACTTACTTTCTAATGCTTTTAAATTTACTCCTGATGGGGGGCTTATCCGCTGCTGTCTTAGTTTTAATCTACCCAATTATGCTTTGATTACTGTGTCTGATAGTGGACCTGGTATTCCTCCTAAACTGCGTAAAGAGATATTTGAACGTTTCCACCAGTTAAATCAGGAAGGTCAACAAGCTACGCAGGGTACAGGCTTAGGTCTTTCTATTGTGAAAGAGTTCGTTGAGTTACACCGAGGAACAATTTCTGTAAGTGATGCCCCGGGCGGAGGAGCACTTTTTCAGGTAAAGCTACCACTGAATGCACCTGAAGATGCTTATGTTGCGAATAACACCTTACAGCGAAAAGATAATCCACAGGTCGTGGATTTTGATGAGTACCTTTTGCTGATGTCAAATGCGGTAGATGAGGCTGAGGTGCTTCCGTTTCAATCCGACCAGCCTCGGGTGCTAATCGTTGATGATAATCCAGATATGCGTGGTTTTATAAAGGACTGCCTAAGCAGCGACTATCAAGTGTATGTTGCAGCTGATGGAGCAAAGGCGCTGGAGTTGATGTCCAGCATGCCGCCAGACCTGTTGATTACAGACTTGATGATGCCTGTTATGAGTGGCGATATGATGATTAATCAAGTACGTAAAAAAGATGAACTTTCACATATTCCGATCATGGTGTTGTCGGCCAAGTCAGATGAAGAATTGCGTGTGAAATTGCTTTCTGAGTCTGTACAGGACTTTCTTCTTAAGCCATTCTCCGCTCACGAGCTACGAGCACGTGTAAGCAACCTGGTATCTATGAAGGTGGCAGGCGATGCACTGCGTGGGGAGCTATCCGATCAGGGAGATGATATCGCGGTACTTACTCACCGCCTGATTAGAAGTCGCCACCGCCTTCAGCAGAGTAATATTGCATTATCTGCCTCGGAAGCACGTTGGAAAGCAGTTTATGAAAACTCTGCAGCTGGCATTGTACTGACCGATCCGGAAAACCGAATACTCAATGCCAATCCTGCATTCCAACGCATGACAGGATATGAGGAAAAAGATTTGGCGAAACTTTCTATGGAGCAATTGACGCCACCTGGGGAAAGTGCACAGATGAAACAGCGTATTGCTAATTTGCTTCAGGGGGGAGGAGAGGAATACAATGTGGAACGCTCTTATCTATGCAAAAATGGTTCTATGATATGGGTTAATTCCCGTGTTTCGCTGATGCCTCCACGTTCCGGTGAGCCTCAAGTTATTCTGCAGATCATCGATGATATTACTGAAAGGAAGCAAGCACAGGAAGCTCTCAATCAATTGCAGCAACAATTTGTCCACGTTTCCCGATCGGCTACGATGGGGGAGTTTTCAGCCTATATTGCACACGAGATAAACCAACCACTCTCGGCGATCATGACTAATGCTAATGCTGGTACACGCTGGTTAGGTAAAGAGTCATATAACATCTCAGAGGCTAAAGAGGCATTCGCTCGTATTACCAGAGATTCCGACCGTGCAGCGGAAATTATCCGTATGATACGATCCTTTCTAAAGCGACAAGAGGCAGCGATCAAACGGATTGATCTAAAAGCAATGGTAGCAGATACAAATCTGATACTTAAGGCGCCTAGTCAGAGTAATAGTGTAAATTTAAATGTATTGGCCGATGAAGTACTTCCTGAAATATGGGGAGATGCTGTACAGATTCAACAGTTAGTATTAAATCTGGCTATGAACGCTATAGAAGCGATCAACCAAGGAGACTGTGAAATTAGGCAGCTAACGCTATCATTCTCTGGTAACGATACAGGTGATGCACTTATTATCTCTGTGAAGGACTCAGGTCCAGGTATTTCAGCTGGTAAGGTGTCGCAGTTATTTGATGCATTTTACACAACCAAAACAGAAGGATTTGGAATGGGGTTAGCAATTTGTCTTACAATCACTGAAGTACATAATGGAAAAATATGGGTGGAGTGCCCATCTGAGGGAGGTGCTTGTTTTATGGTAAGCATCCCTGCTAGAAAGGAATCAGATACATGAATAATCACGGATTTTTAATTTATATTCTCGATGATGATAATGCAGTACTGGAAGCCCTCAGCAGCTTGGTACGCTCGGTTGGCATGAGTGTTGAGTGTTTTTCATCTGCTAGCGCATTTTTTAGCGATGTCAATTGGTCTACCTGTGGCTGTTTGATTCTGGATGTTCGTATGCCCGAGATGAGCGGCTTAGATGTGCAACGAAAATTAGCAGAGCTTGGTGAGCAGATCCCTATTATTTTCATTAGCGGCCATGGTGATATTCCAATGGCAGTTAAAGCGATCAAAGCGGGTGCGGTAGACTTCTTCACTAAACCATTTCGAGAAGAGGAACTGCTTGGTGCTATTCGTACTGCCCTCAAGTTAGCGCTTCAGCAGAGATCAAATGCTCCCCAAATTAGCGAGCTTAAAGAAAATTATGAAAGTCTCAGCAAACGCGAGCAACAGGTACTTAAGTTTGTCTTACAAGGATACCTAAATAAACAGACAGCATTAGAACTTGGTATATCGGAAGCTACTGTAAAAGTACACCGTTATAATATAATGAGGAAAATGAAAGTCTCCTCAGTCCAAGATCTAGTTCGAGTAACCGAGCGGCTTAAGAATAGCCTAAGTAGTAATTCTTCATAGTGGGTTCTACGCTGGAACCTCAGATTTTTCCATTACCTCACAGTTTCAGTTTGGCAACCAGTGCCATTTCAGGTCAATAATTTTATTGCTGCTCGGGGAGGTTTAATACCTATTCAGCAAAATTTACAGCTAGACTGCCATCGATATTTTAGTCAGAACCACAACATATTTAGTATGAACTTCCGCTTCCAGTAATTCCTGCAATTAAATATCTTGGCAATGTTCACCAACATAAATTACATTAAATATAACCCGAATCGCGGATAAGAAAATGACTTGAAAAATAAGAGGACTAGAGCCATCAGTTGAGTTACCACACAAAACCTAAAGCCCTAGTCTGATGTTCAATAGTACCGAATTATTCTGCGTAATTGATGATTTCTTTCTGAAATTTGAAGCAACTTATTGGAAATTTCTCAAACAAAGCCATCATTGACATTTAGTTGAAAATGCTTTTGCGAGATTAAAACATTTCCGTGCTATTGCACTCGATTTGATAAACTAGCACGCAATTATAAATCTATGATCCATATAGCCTGCATATTTATTTGGTGCAAAGCCAAATGAGGACACACCCTAGTTAGTGCTGTTTTTTATCTAATTTAACTCTGTACACGACAAATTTCATAGGATCCTTGTCCTATCAGGCTTTTTCTTTCTTAAAATTGCTAGCACTTTCTTAAATTCTTCTTTTTTTCCAAAACCAATCAAACGTAGAATAGCCATTTGAACA
>NZ_VPCP01000048.1:0-25911 GCF_013418145.1 Acinetobacter sp. YH12201
TCAAATGGCTATTCTACGTTTGATTGGTTTTGGAAAAAAAGAAGAATTTAAGAAAGTGCTAGCAATTTTAAGAAAGAAAAAGCCTGATAGGACAAGGATCCTATGAAATTTGTCGTGTACAGAGGAATAAATCAATCAAATCAAGGAATCCAAAGACTCCTTGATTTGAGATGGGGACACTATTGTGGATTATTTGATCATCTCTAATAATATACGCTGTGCATTATGTGCTTCTTGCCCTTCAGCAACTTGCGCACGTAACCATGTACCATCACTTTGCAGTAACCACGCTTGCTGATTATCCTTTAAATAATTCAGTAAACCTTGCTGATAAATGCGTTTTTTCAATGCTGCATCTTCAATCGGGAAACAGGCTTCCACACGATTGAACAGGTTTCGATCCATCCAGTCTGCACTTGAACAGTAAATCCGGCTATCTCCTCCGTTCAAGAAGTAATAGACACGGGTATGCTCAAGGAAACGTCCAACAATGGAACGTACCCGAATATTTTCAGACAGATCAGGTAAACCGGGACGCAGGCAGCAGATTGAACGGATAATCAGATCAATTTGTACACCGGCTTGCGATGCTTCATATAATTTATTGATCAGTTGCATTTCCGTTAAGGCATTCACCTTGACAATAATTTGCGCAGGCTTGCCGGCTTTGGCATTGGCAATTTCATCATCAATAAAATTAATCAGCTGAGCATGCAAGGTAAAAGGAGCATGCAATAACTTTTTCAGTTTTGCCATTTTCCCCATACCGGTTAATTCCTGGAAAATGCGGTGCACATCTTCACAAAGCTCTTTGTCTGTGGTCAGCAAACCATAGTCAGTATAAATACGGGCATTACCAGCATGGTAGTTACCGGTACCTAAATGTACATAACGCACCAGCTTATTATTTTCACGGCGTACCACCAGAATCATTTTGGCATGGGTTTTATAACCGACAATGCCATACACGACGACTGCTCCAGCTTCTTGCAGTACATTCGCTACTTCAATATTGGATTCTTCATCGAAACGGGCACGGAGTTCAATTACCGCTGTCACTTCCTTGCCATTACGTGCTGCTTCCGCCAAGACCTGAACAATTTCAGAATCCGGACCACTGCGATATAGCGTTTGCTTGATGGCTAAAACTTGTGGATCACGTGCCGCTTCACGTAACAAGTTAATGACTGGGGCAAAAGATTCAAACGGATGATGGAGTAGAATGTCCTGCTTCTGCATGGCAGAAAAAATATTTTCAGACTTTCTCAGCACTTTCGGAATAATAGGCGTATGTGAATCATAGCGTAAATGTGGACGCTTAAAATTGGACAATAACCGTGCCAAGTTAACCGGGCCATCAACCTTATACAGTTGCTCTTCTTCCAGATCAAACTCATCCAGCAAATAGTCATAAATATGTTTCGGGCAATTATGAGTCACTTCCAGACGTACCGCACGACCAAAACGACGCGAGTTCAATTCGCCTTTTAAGGCCTTGGCCAAATCTTCCACATCTTCGTTTAAAGCGAGATCGGCATTTCGGGTGACACGGAACTGGTAACAGCCGGTTGCTGTCATGCCCGGGAACAGGTCTGAAACATGCTCATGAATAATCGCAGACAGCATCACATGATGCTCTTTCCCGCCAGTAAGTTCATCCGGCAAGCGCACGACACGGGGCAATGAACGCGGTGCAGGCACTACGGCCAAATCAATCTGACGGCCAAAAGCATCTTTACCTTCCAGAGTCACAATAAAGTTGAGGCTTTTATTGACTAGCCGTGGAAAAGGATGCGCCGGATCAAGACTGATTGGCGTCAGTACCGGCGCCACCTGCTCCTGAAAATATTTTTTGATCCAAGCCGACTGTGCCGGAGTTAATTCGCCGCGACGCAAGAAACAGATGTCTTCTTCACGCAGTTTAGGCAAAATTTGTTCATTTAAAATACGGTATTGGCGGTCAATTGCCTCATGCGTGGTTTTGGAAATAATATCCAGCACCTGCTTCGGAGTTAAACCGTCTGGACTACGACTTTCATTACCCAAGTCCAGTTGCTCCATCACGCCGGCAACGCGAATTTCAAAAAATTCGTCCAGATTACGCGAGAAAATCAGTAGGAAATTCATCCGGTCAAGCAAAGGATGTAAAGGATCGACCGCTTGTTCCAATACCCGCAAATGGAAGTCGAGAATAGAAAGCTCACGATTAATGTAGCGATCATTATATGTATATTCTATTTGCGCCGGAGTCGTATTAGCAGCCGTATTCATACCCTAACCTATGATTATTCGAAAGTAGTCCGTATCTTCATAAGTATGCTTCAAATTTATGACAATTTCATAAAAAAAAGCCCAAATCACTGGGCTTTTTGAAAATAAATCCTAAATTAGGGAATATGGCTATAACGCATATATTTTTGAATCATGCGTTTACGATATTGTAATTTTTTATCATGTTGATGATCTTGATAATATTTAGGGTTAGGTAAAATGGCTGCTAAGAATGCCGCCTGTTCACGACTCAGGCTTCGCGCACTTTTGCCAAAATAATGCTGGGTAGCGGCTTCTATGCCATAGATATTGTCACCAAATTCTACCGAGTTGAGATAGACTTCCAGAATGCGCTGTTTTGACCACATGCGTTCCATCATCCAGGTGGCAACCGCTTCCTGTCCTTTACGCAGGAAGGAACGCTTATTGTATAAAAACAGGTTTTTGGCCAGTTGCTGGGAAATGGTTGAACCGCCTGCGACCACTTTACCCTTGTCTTTGTTACGTTCTAAGGCGAACTGCATGCCTTCCCAGTCGAAACCTTTATGCTGCAAAAACTTTCCATCTTCCGCAGCAACCACGGCATGTTTCATATAATCACTGATCTGATCATAATCACGCCACTCATGTTTAATCGGTTTCGAAGGTTCGGACCAATAATCCAGACGCATCATCATGGTGGTATCCACCGGATGGGTGCGCCACCACAGCAAACTTGAAAAAATCCACAGTTGAACCAAAAGCACCAGACTGACAAGTATTAACAAACTACGAACAATAAAAGCTTTCATGTCAGTGAGTTACTCCAAAAATCTGTTTTTTTTCGTGCTAAGCTGGATGCTGAATATAGCAAAGATTATAAAAGAATAGCATGGCCGAACTTTCTCCCCCTCCCATTCGAACTAAACCCGAGGTTCATCTTTGGTGGCTAACGGCAGTTTTTATTGCCATCAATGTCGGTTTATTTCTCTGGCAAGTCCTGAGTGGAGTCAATATTACGACTCCAAGTCTGGTCGATGCGATTCATTGGGGTGCTGATTATGCACCTTTAACCTTTTTAGAGGAACCCACTCGCCTGTTTACAAGCATGTTTTTTCATTTTGGCCTGATCCATTTAATGCTAAACATGTGGGCACTGTATATTTTTGGCAGTGTGGCTGAACAGCTGTTAGGCCGGTTTTATTATCTGGGACTTTATATTCTTGCCGGTCTGATGGGCAGTTTACTCAGTGGTTTCATTGATATTCAAAATACCTTTGCACTCTTGCAAAGCAATGATCCTAAGTTTCTTCCCACCGTCAGTGCCGGTGCATCGGGTGCCGTGATGGGTATTGGCAGTGCATTGACTATTTTATCCCTACTCCCCCTATTACCGAAACAACGTTTTATTCTAGATAAAAAAAGCCTGCTGATGATTATGGGCATCAATTTGTTGATTGGCTTTACCATCGCCGGAATTAACAATGCCGCACATATTGGCGGCATGTTGATGGGTGCGGTGCTGACAGCAATCTGGTATGTGGGACAAAGAATACATAAACCGAATTTGGCTTTTGTAGTAGGCATGGCAGTAGGCATCATCAGCTGTTATTTGCTGTATGCTTACTGCATGCAGCAAGTGCAGATTCTGGAACCAGTCTGGCGGCAAATATTAGCCGCTATGCGGGCACAACTGCATTTTTAATGCCCTGAATTTTGTCTACTGAAGATGAATCTGCTATTGATTCATCTCACGTAAACTTTGCAGTGGCGGAATATCACACAGATAACTCAAACGATAACGTCCAATCAGCGCGCACAGTAGCGTCATCAGTATGGGTAAAATCAGCCAGATTTGCCAATGGGGCTGAATCAGCAGATTCATTTTATAACTGGCAATGGCGCTGATGACTTCGGCAAACAGGCAAGATACGATTCCTGCCATGAATCCCATAAAACCAATTTCCAGGGTCATCATCTGCTTAAGTTTTTGTTTGGAACTGCCGAATGAACGTAGCAAAGCCACTTCACGTTTACGCTCATCCATCAACAGGTTTAAACAGGCTATTAACACCAGAATACCCGAAACACTGACCAACAGTGCCAGAATGGTAACAATTTGTACAAGGACATTCACCAGACGTTTGACCTCATCCAGAATCTGGCTAACATCAATAAAAACGGTGTTAGAGAATTGCTGAATCAGCGCAACCATCTGGTTTTTATCCTGTTCCGGTACATAAAAACTGCCTAAATAGCTACCCGCATTTTCATCCATAGTTTTGGGGGCGAAAATAAAGAAAAAATTCGGACTAAAGCTTTCCCATTCCACACTGCGCAAGTTCACTACTTTGGCCTGAATCAATCCTTCAGGCAGGCTGAAAGTCAACCGATCGCCGATTTTGATGCCCAATTCCTCTGCAATTTTGGCTTCAACCGACACCTCACCAGGATGTTTCAAGGCTGCTGTGCCCTGCACAATGATATTGTCAGCCGGATATTCGGTGGTTTGAGTTAAATTCAGTTCACGGCGTAAAGAATTGTTGCTTTTGACCAGATCTGCTGCAAAGGGCTGATCATTCTTCGCCACCAATCGGCCACGAATATTGGGATATAAAGGCGTACTTGGCCATCCATGTTGCTTAATCTGAGCTTTAAAGGCTGGCATATCAAACGGTGGCAGGCCATAAACAAACTGATTCGGTGTGCCTGCAGGCAATTGCTGCTGCCAACGTTCCAGCAAATCTGTCCGCAACACGGTTAACACTGTCATCAGACTCAGGCCCAGTGCCAGAGCAGTAATTTGAAAAGCTGTTTGATACGGCACCCGCACATAGGCTGAAATTGCCCCTTTCAGGTTTTTGATGAACTTTAAACAGCCCCAGATCAATACATAGAGCAGTGTACACAGCAGTACAATCGCCCCCATTACCCAAGCAGTGAGCAAGATATTTTCTGTCAATACGATACTGAACAGGGCCAAGCTGGCTGTGCCCATGATTAACATCCAGAGCATGGATTGTACTGACTTTTCTTGCTGGCGAATGACCCGAATCGGCGGGGTATTGAGCAATTGCCATAAGCTGGGCACAATGAATCCCAATAGCACCACTGCGCTGGTCAGCATGGCAATCGGTAATGGTCCCAGCAGCATCTCTCCTGCTGAAAATACAATCTGTAAATTTGGAATCAGTTGCAGCATCAATTGCAGCAAACCGTAACCCAAAGCGACACCCACCAGACTGCCAATCAGCATGGCGACCAGCAAAACCACGGCCAGCAAGGTAAGATAGGCATTGAGAATCTGTCCTCGTGTCGCACCGATACAACGCATCAATGCAATATTGTCCTGATTTTGTTGTACATAACGCTGGCTGGTCAGAGCAATCGCAATCCCGCACAGCAAAATGGTCAAGATATTGCTCAGTTGCAGGAAGGTATCCAGATTGGCAATCGGTTTCATTAAACGACTATTGCTTTCGCTGGCATTTCTTAACCTGAGACTATTCTGCTCATCCTGTGTTGGTGCATCGAGTGCTGTTTTCGGCAAGGTCGCGTGCTGCTGTTGCTTAAAATCTTGTTCAAACTGCTTGGTTTGCTCGGGATCACCCGCCATTAACAAACGATACTCGGCACGGCTCCCCACCTGAATGGCATTGGTTTTGGCTACATCATTACGGGAAATAATCACCGTCGGTGAAAAACCAGAAAAACCCATTTCCTGATTGGAATCATACACAATTTTTGCCGTGACCTTAAACTGTCCATCCGCGATATTGACCCTATCACCCAATTTAACATGCAATAAATCCATGGCACGTGGGCTCATCCAGACCTCACCGGACTGGATGGTTTGGGCCTGGGGCAGCACCTGAAACTCGCCGCGTAAGGGAAATGCCTGATCGATGGCTTTGACATTAACCATGACAAATTGATCATCGGTACGCGCCATTGAACTGAAAGCGGTGACTTGGGATAGTTGCAGTTTTAATCGTCTGGCCTGATTCTGCCACTTTTGTTCCAGTGGCTGATTGTCGCTCAGCACCAGGTCAGCTGCCAGCATTTCTGCTGCCTGTAAGGCTACGGCATTCTGAATCTGTTCATTGCTAAATTTCAGCGCAGTGGTGGCACTAATCGCCAGGGTCAAGGCAATAATCAGCAGATAAACACCCGTACTTTTAAAGCTTTGCGTCAACAAGGGCCGAAATAATCGATTCATTTCAGTTCTCTCCCGAGCCATGTTCGATCAAATGGCCATCACGCAACTCAAAATGACGCTGGCATTGCTGGGCCAATGTTGAATCATGAGTGACCAGCACTAGCGTGGTGCCAAACTCACGATTCAGCTGAAACAACAGTTGTTCAATTTCATTGGCGGTTTGCGCATCCAGATTACCGGTTGGTTCATCGGCAAAAATAATTTGTGGATCGCTGATTAAAGCACGGGCAATCGCTACCCTTTGCTGCTCACCACCAGACAAGACTTTGGGAGTTTGGGTGGCCTGACGTTCCAAGCCGACTTTTTTCAGTAAGGCTAAAGCCTTTTTTTCCGCTGCAGCAAAGTTAAAATTTTGCTGTAAGCGTAGCGGTAACATGACATTTTCCACCGCCGTTAAGTGCGGTAGCAGCTGAAAGGACTGAAACACAAAACCGATATTTTTTAAGCGCACCAGCGCACGCTGTTCTTCATTCAATTCGCCAATCGATTGCCCACATACCTGCAATGTTCCTGAACTGGCCTGATCCAGCGTGGCCAGAATACCCAGCAAGGTCGATTTACCCGAGCCGGATCGTCCGGTAATCGCTACCTGTTCACCACGATAAATATCAAAGCTTAGATTTTCAAAGATGCTGAGCTCTTTTTGGGCAAATTTTATCTTTTGGCTAAGCTGCTGTGCAGAGATAATCACTTGTGGCATGATGGAATGGTCGCTATTAACGTAAGTCATAAAATTCCTATATGCAAAATCGCAATCTGAAAACTCTTGTATGGGCTTGCCTGGCCATGCTCAGTCTGGGTCTTAGCCCGGTCATGGCATCTGCGAAAACCATTATGATTGTGGGTGACAGTATTAGTGCAGGTTATGGCCTACAGGCAGGGCAAGGCTGGGTAGCATTATTACAGAAACGTCTAGACCAACAATATCCGAAACAGCATAAAGTGGTCAATGCCAGTGTCAGCGGTGAAACCACCAGTGGTGCTGTGGCGCGTTTACCGAAATTGCTGCAAACACATAAGCCACATATTGTGGTGATTGAACTGGGCGGAAATGATGGTTTGCGCGGTCAGCCACCGCTGTTGATTCAAAAAAATCTGGCAACTTTAGTGCAGCAAAGTCAAAAGGCAAAAGCAAAAGTGATTGTTTTTGGAATGAAAATCCCACCCAATTACGGAACAGCTTATAGCAAAGCCTTTGAAAAAAATTATAAGATTGTCAGTCAACAACATAAGGTAAAATTGTTGCCGTTCTTTTTAGAAGGGGTTGCTGGCAAAAAAGACCTGATGCAAACCGATCTGGTTCATCCCAATGCATCTGCCCAAAGCATCTTGTTGAACAATGCTTATCCCTATATAAAAGGCGCTTTATAAAGCGCCTTTTATGAATCATGCTTTTTGCTTTTTACTTAAAAATCAAAGAAAACCACTTCACCCGTTTCAAGTGAATACTCTGCACCTACTACTTTTAATTTGCCTTGGACAATTAGATTTTCCAATACCGCAGACCCGTGACGCAACTGATTCACAGATGCAAAAACGTTGGAACGTACTGCATGTTTAGACAGTTTATCCAGATCATCTTTAAGTTCAGTCTGCATTAAAATTTCAACTGAAGGACGTACGCGGTTGACAATAGACATCAAGTTTGCTGATGGGGGAGCTGCTGGATTGGTCAAGGCATCAATGGTGGAATGAATGGCACCACAATGCGTATGACCCAATACGATCACTACAGGGCAATGAAAGCTTTCTGCTGCAAATTCGACACTTCCCACTTGAGATGGCGCAACAATATTACCCGCTACACGAATAACAAATAAATCACCCAGCCCCTGATCAAATACCATTTCAGCCGGTACGCGGGAATCTGAACAGCCTAAAACAATCGCAAATGGGTCTTGGCTTTCGGCCATTTCTGCGCGCTGTTGGTGAGTCAAAAGCTTCAAATGGGTTGTTTCACCGTTTACAAAACGCTGGTTCCCTTTTTTTAAACGATCCAAAGCTTCTTCTGCTGTTAGCATGCTGGTCTTCCAATGTTTTAAGTTGCAATATTTTAATGCCATCAAAACCGAAAGTCACTTGCAAAAAACATAGCTCTACAGTTTATAATGACCTGAGAAAATATTTTTATTTAGCTTCAAAAAATGACACGGTTCACATTTTTAAAGCTTTCAGGTTACCGAGTTCAAAAAACAATTCAGTGACATTTCTTTAATAATACTTACAATAAACTACAGACATTTTAAAAAAATTAAATGCTGTCTGAAATTAAATATTTTTATTCCTGATTTATAAATATTATCGTCATGAGTCTTCAAGGATGATCGTCAATGACACAGCCTGGTTCAAATTTTGCTCGATTTGTACGCAACCTCTGTTTGGTGAGTGCCTGCAGTTTTACAGGCATGACTATGGCTCAAAACAATAAAGTGAATATAGAAAAAATAAATTTACAAAACTATCTGATCCAGGAGCGCAGTGAAGCGGGTTTAAAAGCTAAAACCATTAAAGTCGGTGAGATTACCTGGGCCTATAATGAAGGGGGTTCACGGCAAAAACCGACCATTCTGCTCATTCATGGTTTAGCCGGAAATCGCGACAACTGGAATCGGGTGGCTCATTTTTTAACGCCTTACTATCGTGTGGTGATTCCCGACTTACCCAATAATGGTGAAACCAGAACACCTGAAAATTTTGATGCTTCTGTACCCAATGTAACAGAAAACTTGCGTCGTTTTGTCGAAGCCATTGATGTCGAAGATAAGTTGAATGTGGCCGGACATTCCCTGGGTGGATCGATTGCCACTGTGTATGCATCACAATATCCGTTTGATACGCAAAGCCTGTTTCTGCTCAATAGCGCCGGTATTTATACCCAGGCCAATACCCGTTATTCTAAAGATCCGCTGACCCTGAAACAGCTGATTGTGTCCAAACCTGGCGATCTTGAACAGGTGATGCATCAGGTCATGCAAAATCCACCCAGCTTACCTAAGGCCGTAAAATCTGCCCAAGAGAACTACCTGATTACTCAGGCAGCAAAGAATGGCAAACTGATTGATCAGCTGGTGGCACTAAACCGCATTTATACGCCAGAATCCTTTGCCCGTCTGACTCGAACGGTGGAAGCACCTACCCTGATTCTTTGGGGTAAACAGGACAAGATTATTAATGTCGAAGTGGCAAATGAATTAAAATCGTTATTGAAACGCGCCGAGGCTCCTGTCATTCTTAACAATGTGGGACATATGCCAATTTTGGAAGCAGAGCAGGAAGTGGCAGCACATTATTTACCTTTTCTTGCCAAAACCCAGAAGATGAAAAACCCGCTTGCGGATAAACTTATTCCATTAAATTAATTTTTTCGAGACAGTATGCAAAAACATCCGATGATTGAGCAGTTAATTGAAGCTCATCTTGACTTTTTAGAACAAGAGTTTTCACATACTGCCACGATTGAAACCGAATTCCTGAATTTTTATCAATGGTTTAGAAAACAGCCACTGCAACAGATCTGGTCCTTTGAGCAAATTAATACACTTTTGCAAAAGCAGATTTTAGCCACGCCAGCGAGTAGCTTTTTGATTGAACAAATCGCTGAGCATCTGCATTTTGCCTTGGTTCATCCGCTTAATGAAGATACTAAAATCGCGGATGTCATTCCGGTTTTAACCATCGACAAAATTGCCCAATATGTCGCGGGCAAAAGTGATCACCGTCAACGCTTGATTAAAAAGGTGGTCAATAATCCTGCTTTTTCCGCCATGATTACCCAGCTCATTCAGCACTCCATTCAAGACTATATGGATAATTCAGTCATGGCCAAACGGGTGCCTGGCGTGTCGCGTTTTATGAAAATGGGCAAATCGGTGTTAGAAACAGTGACCGATTCAAATCTGGATGAAACCATTGCACATTATTTGCAAAAGAATATTTTAAAACTGAGCCAAATGAGTGAGCATGTTCTGAATCAGCACTTTGATAACGAAAAGCTCTATCATTTCCAGGCCAACCTTTGGCATAAAGTCAAGGATATGCCTTTAACGGTACTGAAAAATTATATTGAAGTTCAGGATCTCGGTAACACGGTGAATTTAGGCCATGAAATCTGGGATCACATCCGTCAAACGGATTACCTGAAACAGCAGGTTCATGATGGTGTCTATGCCTGGTATATCCGCAATCAGGAACGCCCTTTTGATTTATTACTGCGTGATCTGAATATTGATGAAGCCCTGATTCAACATGAATTGCAGCAGTTGCTGGCACCTGTCGTGCAAAAACTGGTTTCATCTGCCTATCTACGTGAACGTGCCAGAGCCTATTTAGAGAAATTTTATTATGCCGAAACTGCACAGAAAATTTTAAATCTTGATGCTTAATAAGAACTATATAAATAAAAAAGTCGCATGATGTAGCTTTCTTATCCCCCATATAAAAAATAACCTCCATTCTGGAGGTTATTTTTTGAAATTATTCGGTCTTATTTAAAATAAGCACCTTCGGTGTTGCTGTGGTCGGTTTGGTCAACCACACGCATCAATTCAGGAACATGCTGTTTCAAGGTGGTTTCTACACCCTGTTTTAACGTTAAATCAATTGATGAACAACCCTGGCAGCCACCACCAAATTTCAGTACTGCAGTTAAACCGTGTTCTTCATCTTCAACCACTTCAACCAGTGCACAGTTACCACCATGTCCTGCAAGTCCCGGGTTAATTTCGGACTGAAGCACATAAGTGATACGTTCTTCTACCGATGCATCCGGACCGACACGTGGTACTTTTGAATTAGGTGCACGGAAGGTTAATTGACCGCCAAAACGGTCTTTATTGTAATCAATTACAGCATCCAGCAAATACGGAATTGACGGAGTATCAATAAATGCCGGGAAATCCGGGTAATCCTGTTTATAGTCGGTTGGCACAACTTCGTCAGGTGCACTATATGCCATGCAACATTCAGCACGTGGCGTACCAGGATTTTCCACAAAAACACGCACCCCAATACCGGGTGTGTTTTGCTTTTCTAACAAATCCTTTAAATACTCTTGAGCAGTCGGAGTAATCAATAAGTTTGGAATCTCTTCTACAACTGCAGTGCTGGTGTTCTCAGTCGACATAACAATTTTTCCTCAAGCTGAAGTGTCCATTTTAACTGAAGATGCGGGGTAATTTCATAAATTCAACTAAAATTGTCGGATTTATTGTGAAAGTTCCACTTAAGCTGCCATTTAATGGCATTATGAACGATAAATTTTGAAATGTAGAACTTGCTTTTATGTTGGATTTACCTTTTAACCATACCGTTACACTAATTCTTATTACCGTTATTATCTCGCTGATTGCATTTTCAAACCAGAAAGTCATGAGCCGACTCATTTTCTGGCCACCCGCGATGCAGCGTGGACAATATGATCGTTTTATTACCCATGGTTTTGTGCATGCAGATGGGACTCACCTGTTATTCAACATGATTACCCTGTTCTTTTTTGGCAGCGTGATTGAAAGTTTTTATCGGCAATATATGTACGATCTAGGCTTTGTGCTGTTTTATTTGGGCGGGCTGATTGCAGCAATTATTCCAAGTTATTTAGAACATAAAAATGATCATCGCTGGGCCAGCTTGGGTGCCTCTGGTGCAGTGTCTGCGGTCCTTTTTGCCTATATTCTGTTTGAACCGTGGAAATTGATCTTTGTGTTTTTTATTCCCGTACCGGCGATTATTTTTGCCGTCCTGTATGTCGCTTATAGCGTCTGGTCAGGTAAACGTGGTAATTCCAATATCAACCATAGTGCGCATTTATGGGGCGCAGCTTATGGAGTAATCATGACCATCATTATTGAACCACGGCTTATTGGCCACTTTTTGAATAAATTGATGCAATTTCCTTTTTAAGGATATTGAGAAGGATAGAATCACCCTGCATATATGCTTAAAAATTGCAGGTTTGCGCAATAAGGCGTATTGCTGACATTTAACTATTTAGGAGCGCAATGCTCCTTTTTTATTGTTTATTTCTAAAAGAATATTTACATAATTTTGTCATTAAATGCTACCCCTCAAATCAATTTGGCATAGATAATGTAGACATCTGTATATTAATGCGCAAAAAAAAGAGATCTTTTGCATGTCCACTTCATTAAATGGTCTTCAATTCCCGATTAATCCCACCAGCAAAAAGGCCAGTACCTCACAAACAGGCAAAGAAATTATTGCTGAAGCCCTGTCTATAGTCGACAACAAGTCTTCCATGTATGCACTTGCCGAAAAAAATTGGCGCAAGAACTATCCTATTTACTTCAAGGCCTTGGTGGAACAAGGCATTCACACCATCAACAACTCTATTACCATTGCAAAACAAGGCTTGCATAAAGCCCATCATAGCTTTGACTTTTATCGTGATGGTCAACGCTATTTATTGAAAGACATCATGAAAGATGTTGATACCGCCACCTTGTATACCATTCAGCTCAAAGGTGAAAGTGATGCTGCACCAGAATGGTATGTCCCTTATAAAGGGCAAAAATTACAAGGCCAGGCTTTACTGGATCAAATCCAGATCTGGCAAGATGCAGGCATTATCGAATGCAGCCATGCCGATGCCCTGCGTACGGCACAGGCACATCCAGAATGGTTTGATCTTTCTGACCGTACCATGGTGCTATTTGGTGCAGGGTCTGAAGCCGGTCCGCTGACCTGGCTGGCACGCTGGAAAGCCAATATTGTCGCAGTAGATTTACCCAATACCCGGGTGTGGGACAGAATCCTCAACACCATTCAGCAAGGCAATGCCACACTTTATGCACCTTGCACGGAAAAACTGGCAGAAGATACTTCAAGTACAGTGCTGAAAGAAAAATTAGGCGCAGACTTGCTCACTCAAACTCCTGAAATTGCCCATTGGTTAAGCCAAAGTGAACGTCAGCTTGACCTGGCTGCCATTGCCTATCTCGATGGTGAAAAGCATGTCCGTGTTGCCATGGCCATGGACAGCATCATGGAATATGTCAGTGAGCAAAAATCGGATACCAGTTTGATGTTCATGTGCACGCCAACCGATGTCTATGCCATTCCGAAGGAAGTAGTTGAAGCATCTTATGACAAGTTCCAATGTCGTTCCAAAGTCCGGCAGCTTATGAGTAAAGGCATTTCAGCCGTTACCGCTAAGCGCTTTTTCCAGCAGAATCTACATATGCTCATTCCTTCCGACAATGGTCAGGAATATGGCATTGCGGACTGTCTGGTGGTCGAGCAAGGCCCAAACTATGCTTTGGCCAAACGGATCCAACAATGGCGTGCAACACTGGCGCGTCATTATGGACAACGGGTCAGTATCAATATTGCGCCGTCTACCACGACCCATTCAGTGACCAAAAATCCGTTATTGAAAGCGGCCTTTAATGGTGCCAGCCTGTTCGATGTGGAATCGTTTAGCCCTGAAACCACCAATGCCTTAATGGCTGCCTTATGGATTTATGACCTGCGTCATCCAGAGTCGGTTGCCAATCCGGAAACCCATCTGGATCATCCGCTGGAACTGATGATGAAAGGCGCCAACCATGGCGGATTGTGGCGTGTGCCTTATTTGGCCCGCACCGCTCTGCCTTTTGCCGCACTGTATGGCTTTGCCAACGAAAAATTGCCGATTAATAAGGTGCTACGCAAGTTAAAGAAATAATCACAAAGCTTCCCCTCTTCTTTAGGAAGATGGGAAGTATGGCTTTAAACCAAGGTGCAAGTGAAGGTCAAACAAAAACAAATGAAGGATATTTGCAGTTTGATTTTCTTTTGATAATAAAACACTGAAAGACATAAAAAAACGCTGCAATTGCAGCGTTTTTTGTTTCTAACAGAAGTCTTAAACGAACTGTAAGAATAGCCAGTACAAACCACCAGATAAACAGATGGTCGCTGGTAAAGTGAAGACCCATGCCGATAAAATCGTACGTACCATTTGCAAATTCAAACCTGATTTATTGGCTACCATGGTACCTGCAACTGCACTGTTCAAAACGTGTGTGGTTGATACCGGCATACCAAAACCATCTGCTGCAGCAATAGTAGTCATCGCAACAAGTTCGGCTGACATGCCTTGACCATAAGTCATATGGTTTTTACCAATACGTTCACCTACAGTGACCACAATACGTTTCCAGCCCACCATCGTACCCAGACCTAATGCCAGGGCAACAGCCACTTTCACCCAGGTTGGAATGTACTGCAGGAATGAATCCAGGTTTTTACGATATTCTTTAACTAGCTTGCTTTGATCTTTTGACATTTCAGGAAGCTGCTCAGCTTTATCTAAACGCTTAAATGCAGTCGTGCTGAGATACATATCATTGCGGATCGCAGAAACTTCAGCCTCTGGAATAGTGTGAATATCACCATATTTGGCAACACGTTCGCCCAAATGATCTGTCAAGCTCGCTAAAGCAGGAACCACTTCAGGGTTCACTTCTTTGGTTTGAATATATTTGGTAATCACAGCACGAGCTTGATCATCCGTAATATTTTCATGCTGAGGATAAATAGCAGCAGCCGTTTGCTGAGACAATTGCTCAAAAGACTGAATATGTGCACTGTCTAAATTCTTATTTAAAGAATAAGCCAATGGTACACAACCAATCAAAATCAGCATAATCAAGCCCATGCCTTTTTGACCGTCATTTGAACCATGCGCGAAACTCACACCAGTACAGGTGAAAATCAAAATCGCACGAATTAAAGGGGGTGGCGGCTTGTTACCTTCAGGCGGATGAAAGAGCTCTAACTGTTTACGGAAGATTTTTTTCACCAGTAAAAACAGGACAGCAGCAAAAGCAAAACCGATCAGCGGAGAAAATAGCAGTGCTTTGCCTACTTTCATCACCTGTTCCATATCTATACCGCTTGCGCCAGCGCCTGAATGAAGCAGGTAGTTCATAATACCCACACCTAAAATCGAACCGATTAGAGTATGTGAGCTTGATGCCGGAATACCCATGAACCAGGTACCCAAATTCCAGAGAATCGCAGCAATCAGCATGGCAAAAACCATGGCAAAGCCTGCGCCAGAACCGACATTCATAATCAGTTCTACAGGTAATAAAGCAATAATGCCGTAAGCGACAGCACCACTTGCCACCATTACCCCTAGGAAGTTACAGAAGCCTGCCCACATTACGGCAACAGGTGCAGATAAGGCATTGGTATAAATAACAGTTGCGACTGCGTTGGCCGTGTCATGAAAACCATTAACAAATTCAAAGCCTAAAGCAATTAATAAAGCAGTCGCCAAAAAAATAACGGAATATAAACTTAATGCTGGCACATGCGCCAAATCGGTCGAAAGCTGAAAACCGATATACACTAAAGTTGAAATAATAACCGTGAGAAACACCGGCATAAAAAATTTCGGTGTAGCAACATGCACATTCGTCGATTTCGCTGGTGCTGATGGCACCTGATTTTGGACGGGAGGAATATTAGAATTCATGCAGACGGTTCAAAGGGATAATAAAATCCCCTTATTGTTCAATTTAATTGTGACAATTATATGACAAAGAGCTGTCATATAAAGCAGTTTTTCATACTTTATTTACTGTTATGCACTCACCAAAACCCATCAAATTATTTCACTTTAATAAAATAAATCAATTGGTTAGAGCACATAATTCACTGTTATTTATTTTGAAAATCAATGTTTCAGCTTATCTGATATAAATTCATATTTATTGTCATATTTGCTCCTGCCTATTGCCCATTTTCCATCATGCCTGATTAATATGACAAATTCGTGAAGCATTCCAAGCATTTATATTAGGGTCTGTTGACAATTCGTCTATGTTTGCGACTACGAGTATTTTTTAGAGGATACGAGGCGTGAAATACGAAATTTAGTCATTCTAAATGCGTAGTTCACAACGACGTAGCATCAAAAATACTCTAGTTCCTAGCTGCGCCTTGCGCTGCAAACAAAGCAGTGCTTTGTTCTGGCTCAGGTTGTGGCTAAAATTATCTCAGACTTCGTCATGAAATTTAAAAATGGAACCACCATTCTTTGCATTTCATTCCTTGTCTGCTCAATTTTAGCCTACAACGCAAGCCATTTATGAAATGTCAACAGACCCTCATTATACTTGGCAATAAATATGTCTAATTATTCAACAACCTAATATATAGTGCGTGCCCCTGGCCTGCGAATATCAATAAAACTGGATTGAATTCTGTTAATATATTTGCCGATTTTATATTCCACCGGATTGGGGTTATTTATGTCCACGCTTGCCACCCTAAAAGAGCTGCTCGCTCAACGGATTCTGATTATCGACGGTGCGATGGGCACCATGATTCAGCGTCACAAACTCGAAGAAGCTGACTACCGTGGTGAGCGTTTTGCTGACTGGGCATCTGACCTGAAAGGCAACAATGACCTTTTGGTGTTGACCCAGCCACACATTATCCAGGGTATTCACGAAGCTTATCTGGAAGCGGGTGCCGACATCATTGAAACCAACAGTTTCAACGGTACACGTGTTTCTATGTCGGATTACCACATGGAAGATCTGGTTCCGGAAATTAACCGTGAAGCGGCACGTATTGCCAAAGAAGCCTGCCAAAAGTATTCAACCCCAGACAAACCGCGTTTTGTTGCCGGTGTACTTGGGCCGACATCGCGTACCTGTTCGATTTCACCGAATGTAAACGACCCTGCTTTCCGTAACATCACCTTTGATGAATTAAAAGAAAACTATATCGAAGCGGCGCATGCGCTGATTGAAGGCGGTGCAGATATTCTGCTGATTGAAACCGTATTCGATACCTTGAACTGTAAAGCGGCGATCTTTGCAGTAAAAGAAGTCTTTAACCAGATTGGCTATGAATTGCCATTGATGATTTCAGGGACGATTACCGATGCTTCAGGCCGTACATTAACAGGCCAAACCGCAGAAGCATTCTGGAACTCGGTTCGTCACGGTGATTTGTTATCAATTGGCTTTAACTGTGCTCTGGGTGCAGATGCCATGCGTCCACACGTAAAAACGGTGTCTGACGTTGCCGATGTATTCGTATCTGCCCATCCAAACGCAGGCTTGCCAAATGCCTTCGGTGGTTATGATGAGACTCCGGAACAAACTGCTGCCTTCCTGAAAGAATTTGCCGAGAGCGGTTTAATCAACATTACTGGCGGCTGCTGCGGTACCACACCGGATCATATCCGCGCCATTGCCAACGCAGTAAAAGACATCAAGCCACGTCAGGTTCCTGAAACCAAACCAGCTTGCCGTTTAAGCGGTTTAGAACCATTTAACATCACAGAAGAATCTTTATTCGTCAACGTCGGTGAACGTACCAACGTCACCGGTTCGAAAAAATTCCTGCGTTTGATTCGTGAAGAAAACTTTGCTGAAGCATTAGAAGTCGCACAGCAGCAGGTTGAAGCCGGTGCGCAAATTATCGACATCAACATGGATGAAGGCATGCTCGATTCACAAGGTGCAATGGTGCACTTCCTGAATCTGGTCGCCTCTGAACCGGAAATTTCACGTGTACCCATCATGATTGACTCATCTAAATGGGAAATCATTGAAGCGGGCTTGAAATGCGTACAAGGCAAACCGGTCGTCAACTCGATTTCCTTAAAAGAAGGTTATGACGAGTTTGTCCATAAAGCACGCCTTTGCCGTCAGTACGGTGCAGCCGTGATCGTGATGGCATTTGACGAAGATGGTCAGGCCGATACTGCCGCACGTAAACGTGAAATCTGTAAGCGTTCATACGATGTTTTAGTGAATGAAGTCGGCTTCCCGGCTGAAGACATCATCTTTGACCCGAACGTGTTTGCTGTGGCAACTGGTATTGAAGAACACAATAACTATGCCGTGGACTTCATTGAAGCGACCGGCTGGATTAAACAGAACCTTCCGCATGCCATGATTTCCGGTGGCGTGTCCAACGTATCGTTCTCATTCCGTGGTAACGAGCCGGTACGTGAAGCGATTCACTCGGTATTCCTTTACCATGCCATCAAGCAAGGCATGACCATGGGGATCGTAAACGCTGGTCAAATGGCAATTTACGATGACATCCCTGCCGAATTGAAAGCTGCAGTTGAAGATGTCATCCTGAACCAAAACCAGGGTGAAAGCGGCCAAGAAGCGACTGAAAAGCTGCTTGAAGTGGCTGAGCAATATCGCGGTCAGGCTGGCGCACAAAAAGCTGTTGAAAATCTTGAATGGCGCAATGAGTCAGTTGAAAAACGCCTTGAATATGCACTGGTCAAAGGTATTACCACCTTTATTGATGAAGACACCGAAGAAGCGCGTTTAAAATCAAAACGTCCGCTGGATGTGATTGAAGGTCCACTGATGGACGGCATGAACGTGGTCGGTGACCTGTTCGGTTCAGGGAAAATGTTCCTGCCGCAAGTGGTGAAATCTGCCCGCGTGATGAAACAAGCCGTAGCTTGGTTGAACCCGTACATCGAAGCAGAAAAATCTGGCGGTGAATCTAAAGGTAAAGTGTTGATGGCGACCGTAAAAGGCGATGTGCACGATATCGGCAAGAATATTGTTGGCGTGGTATTGGGCTGTAACGGTTATGACATCATCGACCTTGGGGTGATGGTACCGTGCGAGAAGATTCTGCAAACGGCAATTGACGAGAAGGTTGATATCATCGGTCTTTCTGGCTTGATTACCCCATCTTTGGATGAAATGGTCTTCGTTGCCAAAGAAATGCAGCGTAAAGGTTTCAATGTACCGTTAATGATTGGCGGTGCAACTACATCGAAAGCGCATACTGCGGTGAAAATTGATCCGCAATATTCAAATGATGCCGTCATTTACGTAGCTGATGCTTCACGTGCGGTGGGTGTAGCAACTACCCTGCTGTCTAAAGAGATGAAACCTGCCTTTGTGGCAGAAACTCGCGCTGAATATGAAAAAGTGCGTGAGCGTATTGCCAACAAACAGCCGAAAGCAGCCAAACTGTCTTATGCAGAATCGGTAGAAAATGGCTTGAAAATTGACTTTGCAGCCAACGCACCTATGAAGCCAAACTTCATTGGTAGGCAAACACTGACCAATTATCCTCTGGAAACTTTGGTTAAATACTTTGACTGGACACCGTTCTTCATTTCCTGGAGCTTGGCAGGTAAATTCCCTGCAATTCTGAAAGATGAAGTTGTGGGTGAAGCAGCAACTGATTTGTATGAACAAGCGCAGAAAATGCTGAAAGACATCATCGACAACAAACGCTTTGATGCACGTGCGGTATTTGGCATCTATCCTGCCAACCGTTCAGGTGCAGACAGTGTTGAAGTCTATGATGAAACTGGCGCAACTATTACGCATACTTTCCAGCATATCCGTCAGCAGTCTGACAAAGTCACCGGTAAACCAAACTTGTCATTGGCGGACTTTGTTGCGCCTAAAGGTGTGGCGGATGACTACCTGGGTGGTTTCACCGTTTCGATTTTCGGTGCAGAAGAATTAGCAAATGAATACAAAGCCAAAGGCGATGACTACTCTGCCATTCTGGTGCAATCTTTGGGTGACCGTTTTGCCGAAGCTTTTGCAGAGCACTTGCATGAACGTATTCGTAAAGAGTTCTGGGGCAACCAGGCATCTGAACAGTTGTCGAATGAAGAGTTGATTAAAGAGAAGTATGTCGGTATTCGTCCTGCACCGGGCTATCCGGCTTGTCCTGAGCATTCTGAAAAAGCGCCGTTGTTTGACTGGTTAGGTTCTACTGACAAGATTGGTACGCAATTAACTTCAAGCTTTGCAATGTGGCCACCTTCATCAGTGAGCGGTTTCTACTATGCGAACCCTGAGTCACAATACTTTAATGTGGGTAAGATTGCAGGTGATCAGCTTGAGGATTATGCGAAACGTAAAGGCTGGACTTTAGATGAGGCGAAGCGTTGGTTAGCGCCTAATTTGGATGATTCGGTTCAGTAATTATTAGATGAATAAAAATCCCCTCATTCGAGGGGATTTTTTTATTTGAATCTTTTAATCCCCCTAAATCCCCCTTTGAAAAAGGGGGACTTTCAAGTATCAATAGAATCAAGAGAAAAACTGCTAAAAGTATATGTCGGAAATTTTTACAATTTATGATCATGAACCCCTAGCAATACAAGCTTAAATAGCAGGCTTTAAGTTTAACTCTAAATAATTCCGCACCTGATTACGTCCCTTTTGTTTAGCTAAATATAAAGCCCGGTCTGCCATACGAATGATGTGTTCTTTTTTGGCATTTTCCTGAGAAAGAGCTACCCCAAAACTGGCACTGGTTTTTAAAATTTTCCCTGTTTCCAGCTCAAATTCTTCCTGTTCAATAATTTTTCGGCAGCGTTCTGCAATCTCGATTGCCTGCTGCAAATTTTGATCTTTTAAAATCAGGATAAACTCTTCACCACCAAAACGCCCCACCACATCCTGTATTCGCGTTGTGGTAGATAAAATGGTGGCTACACGCTGCAAAACAGCATCTCCGGTTTCATGACCATAATCATCATTAATTTTTTTAAAATAGTCCAAATCCAGCAACACCACGGCATAGGTCGCTTTTTTCCTGCTTTCCAACGTGCTGAGCTGTTCCCCAATATAACGACGATTAAAGACATTGGTCAGCGCATCGGTCTGACTCATTTTTTTAATCTTCATTTCACGACGGCGCCACTGCGAGAGCAAAATTTCAAAAAATAAAATTGAAGTGAGCAAGATAGGCAGATAGACCTCAGCCATACTTTTGATCCAGAACGGATTATGATAAAACTCGCTATGTGTCAGGGTATCACTGAACACAGGTGCATAGCGAATGACCCCATTAAAAGTTAAATAGCTGATAACAATAGTAAAAATAGAAGCAAAAAGGGCGATACCATAGATCATTTTACGTGAATAATAGACCAGGCCAATCAGCACAATATTGACAAAACCGGCAATGGTTGCAGGACTAAACATACCCACGGTATAGCCTGCATAAATCATCACTGCACCAAAAAACACCGGTGAAAAATAGGCAATAAATTGACGGAATTTTGCATTGTGTTTATATCTGTAGCTAAGCACAATCATGCCGATAAAAACAATTAAGGTGGCAACTACCGTACTAATACGGACGAAAAAAAAGTCATGATTAATCCAGACCCGATTTTCTTCTGAATAGCAACTAAACAGATACCATTTAATCGCGCTGACTTGGCAAAATGCTCCAAAAAAGCAGAGCAATATGCCCTTGTCAAAATTGGACCAGTTAATAATTAAATTATCGGATTCAAATAGATGAAACTTGACTCTGCCCCAGGAATGAAAAGTCAGCCTGAATATTTTTCTAAAAAATTTCATGTTCGTTATTGTATCTTTATAATTTATAGATTTTTTATTAGCTCAAAATTATACCAAAAGTACAAAAAACAAACAATATATACTTATATCCTGTCGATAAACAGCACTCCATCCAAATGGTCCACTTCATGTTGCACAATTCGGGCAGGAAAACCACTCAAGGTCGTTTCTACCACTGTACCCTCTAAAGTGCAATAACGCAGCTTAATGCTTTCAGCACGAGCGACTTGCCCACGCTCATCCGGTACACTTAAACAGCCCTCTTCACCCAAAACCGTCAACTCAGATTTTTCTAGAATTTCAGGATTTACCATCACCAGCGCATCCATTTCAGGTGCATCGGGATAACGCGGGTTCGGACGTGAGGCCACAATAATGACCCGTTTTGACACATAGACCTGAGGGGCTGCGATCCCTACGCCGTTGCGCGCCAACATGGTGGCATGCATGGCTTCCGCAAGTTCTTTTAGCCAAGGACTATTCAACTCAGTCTTTGCCACTTCTGCCGCTGTTAACGTCAAAATGCTTTCACCACGTTGTGCAACAGCTAAAATGGTGCTCATCTATTTTTTCCTTACCCAGCGATAACGCCAGAATCACTATCTTTTTCAATTCAAAATTCTATAGAAATATTAACCTCAAAATGTGCTGGGTGATATTCAGTTTTAAACTTTCTATTGCATATTTATGAATGATTTATGCTGTTCGAAATGCTCAAACTTTTAAGCCCCTTTTAATTTTTCCTGATTATTATTTGCCAAATTTCTTTATCAATAAAAAATATGACAACTGCCCAACTCCTGCTCGGTGTGCTTTTTAGTTCTATAGGCTTAGGCTATTTTTTGTATGGGAAAAAGCAAAAAGCGGTCATGCCCTGGATCTGTGGCTTGGTTCTGATGATTTTCCCTTATTTTATAGAAAGTACTGGTCTATTGACCACAATCGGTGTTGTTCTATCTATTGCCCCCTATTTTATCCGGCTTTAATTGAGTGACAGATCAGAGTGATTTTATTGATAAAATGAAAATGCCGTGAGTTTTGAGCGTTCCGATGCGTTTAATATATAAAGACAGCTATCATCATGCAAAAGTTTGATTCATATTATTACAAGTTGATTGGCAGACTACATGAGAACGGAAAAAAGTGAGGTTATAGCGTTATTTAGCTAAAGATTAACTATAAAAAAAACCTTCAGTTGAAATAATGCTGATCAGTTAAGGAGTTTAGAAATAAACTCTTTAATTTTTTCGTAATTCATGGCGGAGTCTTACCGTTTTAAATCAAACTCTTGCAGCTCATTTGTTACTTTGGTTTCGCCCTGAGAAGCACTGCTTCGTAAGACCAAAGGCATTTGTCATCCGCAAAACTCGTCAACCACCATCAACCAGAAAATTCGTCGCAGAAACAATCATTTTTTTATGTAGTCCTGCCTCAAACAGTTGCGGATGACTTTCCCACATATCAAATACAGTCATGAATTTAAAAAAGAAAATGCCAATCAATTTCTTAACTGACTGGCATTACTTCAGTTGAAGAGCTTTTTATGGATTAAGCGACTAAACTTTTCTTTAACTCATCTTCCACAATCTGGATTTCCAGCTGGCTAAATTTGCGAATTTCTGTTTCGGCATGTTTTTCCAGCATAGCTGAAATCAAAGGGACTTTTACTTTGACATGCCAATTCAGACTAATGTGAATTTTCTGCTCATCTCCTGTCACCAGACGTTCGCAATTCGCTTCTAAAGGCATATTTGCACCCAAGGTAATATTTGAAGTTAATGCAGCTAAATCGGTAACATCGGTACGTTTGACTCGAAATGCATCTTTAAGGAATTTTTTCGCTATGTCTGGAATGTTGACATCCAAGTTATAGGCACGGCGTAAAGTGTAAATATCACCGCTTGTTTTCGATTCAATAATTTCCAGTTTTTCCCCGGGAATACGTCGGCATACTGCCTCGTGTAAGGCTGTATTTGCTACAAGTCGCTTGAACTGATCAATTGAAACACCCTGAATTGTAGAATTCACAGTAAAACGATGTGCCATATTTTCTAATCCTTTGTTTTTCTAGTAGTTGTTTTAAATTTTTCTAAACCATTCGATCATCACTGATCTAGCCTATTTTTATAGCTCTTTATTTAATTAAATCTTAAAGCTGTTGTCATTGACCCTCTATACCAAACTATTCAGCACGTATGCCACAATGAATGACTATTTTCTCGGCACAGCAAATACTGAGAAAATGCCCACGATATTCAATGATCGCATCAAACTGTTCAGCACCATCATCCAGACCTGTGGCAGTCCAGGTTGTGCCTTGAGGAAAATCCTGCAACCAGGCCGCTTTATAAAAGTCAGAAACAGAATCAAAGTTGAGATATTTTTCCGGCTCGGCTTGAATTCGGGCTGCCAGTTCGTCAAACCTGCGCAACTGATATTGAGTAAAGTCGATCAGCATGCATTACTCCTCAGGGTTTAAACACCTTTGAACTGAGTCAAAGCCTGTTTCTTTTTCACCTGCTCCCACTGCCACCAGCCAAAAGCTGCCAGACCAACAAAAGCCGCATACAAAGCAGCAGTTAAGAATAAGTCTTTATAAATAAACATGCCGACATAAACAATATCGACAAAAACCCACAACACCCAGGTGGCAATATGTTTACGGCTGGTCCAATAGGTGGCCAGCAGGCTAAATGCAGCCAGTTGTGAATCCAGCATAGGCACAGCGGCATCGGTAAAATGCTTTAGCGTTAAACCGAAAATTAAACCGCCAATCGCGGCCAGCAACATTTGGAAAATCACTGTTTTTGTGGCGATCGGCTCAATCCGAATTTCATGATCTTGCTGCTTGCCTTTCAGCCAGTGATAGAATCCATAAAAGTTCACCACGATGAAAAAGAGCTGCAAGATGGCTTCGCCATAGAGCTTGAATTGATAAAAGAGATAGGCATATAGTACAAAAGCTGCAAAGTTAAACCACCAGCACCACATATTGCGTTTAATGGTGAGTGTCACCCCAATCAGACTAATAATAACCGCAACAATTTCTAGAGGTGACATGACAATAATCAAACAGCGAATAGGTGTTGCTATTATGAAAAAAAAAGCCCTGAACGCAAGATAAATTATGTCTATTTTGTCTCATCCCTCGCCTATCAATACTGTGCTTTCACCTGCACATTGTGTCATTTCAAAAGTATTGAAAAATTTGCCTGCACTCATTTGACAGTTTTCTAACAAGCGTTTAAAACCTAAAAAAACAGTTCATCTGGAAAAATAACCATGTCACCACAACAAGGAAAAGTCAGTCGGGAAATTCGCGGGTCTCTGTTCCTGATTGGCCTCGACCGTACTGCCAAAAGAAATGCCTTTGATAGCCATATGATTCATGATCTGTCACTGGCCTTAACTGAATATGAAGATGACACGGAATTACGTTGTGCAGTTATTTTTGCCCATGGTGATCATTTCACTGCCGGACTGGATTTGGTTGAATTACAACCTAAACTGGAAACAGGCGTATTTGATTTTGATCATGCGCAAATTAACCCTTGGGGTACCAGCTCAAGAATACGCAAGAAACCGGTGGTTGTTGCCGTACAAGGGATTTGTTATACCGCAGGTATCGAGTTGATGCTGAATGCCGATATCGTCATTGCGCAGGACAATTGCCAGTTCTCACAAATGGAAGTACAGCGTGGCATTTTACCCTTTGGCGGTGCAACCGTGCGTTTTGTACAGGCTGCGGGCTGGTCCAAAGCCATGCGCTATTTACTGACTGGCGATCACTTTGATGCAGCAACAGCACTGGATTTAAACCTGATTAGTGAAATTATCCCTGAACCGCCATTACAACGTGCCATTGAACTGGCGGAACATATTGCCCAGGCTGCTCCACTGGCCGTTCAGGCAACATTAGCTTCTGCGAAAGAAGCAGCTGAACATGGCCCTGCAACTTCTTTTTCCCATTTCCAGGGCTTTGTTGCACAAAGATTTGAAATGCAAAGCGCCCCTAATTGAGCCAAATTTAAGGCGTAACTTGGGTAAGTGGTCGACCTAATTCCGTAAATCTATTAAGGACTGCTACACGTGCATGGATCT
>NZ_VPCP01000049.1:0-25876 GCF_013418145.1 Acinetobacter sp. YH12201
CATGAAATACGGTATTCTGATGTGACAAAACCTGAATCCTGGTCGTTAAAGTGTTTGTTTGCACTCATATTTTAACTGTTAGGACTCAGGTTTTTTTATTTAAAGCAAACTATGGGACAGCAGTGGCGTAGAGCGCTATTTTTTATTGTATAAAGATTTATTGCTTTCATTTTTTGTTGCTTATGCCTAAAACCTTTGTGCTTGCCCCCGATTCCTTTAAAGAAAGTATGACCGCCGAACAGGCCTGTCAGGCGATGCAGCGTGGCATTCAAAATGTATATCCAGATGCGGTGTGTATTTCGGTGCCCATTGCAGATGGTGGTGAAGGTACGCTGGATGCTTTGATCACAGCATTGTATGGACAGAAGATTGCATGTGAAGTCAGTGGTCCTTTTGCCTCGCAAAAAATCCAAACCTACTTCGGTTTAGTCGATGGGAGAAAAACAGCCATTATCGAAATGGCCAAAGCCAATGGCATCCATCTTTTAGAACCTGCCCAGCGCAATCCTTTATTCACCTCCACTTTGGGTACGGGAGAAATGATCAAAGCAGCTTTGGACTTGGGCGTCGCTAAAATCATTATTGGTTTGGGTGGCAGTGTCACCAATGATGGCGGAAGTGGTATGGCACAAGCCTTAGGCGTCAAGTTTCTGGATGCTCAAGGCCAAGCGGTTGCTTTAGGCGGTGGTCAGCTCGATCAGATTCAAAGTATCAATCTTTCCGGTTTGGATGCCCGTTTAGCACAGACTGAGATCGTTATCGCCAGCGATGTGAACAATCCTTTATGTGGTGCAAATGGTGCATCTGCTGTTTTTGGTTCGCAGAAAGGGGCGACAGCTGAAATGGTGAAAATACTGGACCGAAATCTTGCTCATTTTGCATATGTGATTGAATCAGCATTAAACATCAGCAAACAAAATATCGCAGGGGCTGGTGCAGCAGGTGGTCTAGGCTTTGGTTTGATGGTGTTTGCAGGTGCCAAGATTCGTTCAGGTGTAGAGCTGGTAATTGAACAGACCAAATTGACAGAAAAAATTGCTCAGGCTGATTATGTATTGACGGGTGAAGGCAAAATTGATTTTCAAACTAAATTTGGCAAAACACCATTTGGGGTGGCGCAGGTCGCGAAGCGATTGAATAAGCCTGTGATTGCTTTTGCGGGTCTAGTTGGCGATGGTATTGATGAACTTTATGACTTGGGTTTTAGTCAAATTATCGGGATTAATCCTCCTGAAATTTCAATGGAACATGCAATTGCGCATGCTTCAATGTATTTGGAAGAAGCAGTTGAGCAATATGTAAGAAACTATAATTTTAATGAACTTATATTAAATAGTTAAGACATCATCAAATTTGTGAAGTTCCTTCTCCCTCAGGGAGAAGGCTAGGATGAGGGGAGTTTTAAATAGTAACCTCTCCCTAACCCTCTCCTTAAAAAGGAGAGGGAATAACGATGGGCATTTGATTGAGTAAACACAGTATTCAGTTTTTGAAAAAATGCTTAAGGAATAAAAAAATGAATCAAGGCGTATTACTCAGGTTTTACTAAAACCTCTGTTAAACTATTCATCTCCCTAGCACGATGAGACACCATGAGTTTAGCCACCCTGATTAATGAATTAAACCCGCAACAAAAACAGGCTGCCACCACGGAGGCAAAGCATAGTCTGGTACTTGCAGGGGCAGGCTGTGGCAAAACCAAAACCATTGTGGCTCGTGCAGCTTACCTGATTGATCAAGGTGTACCAGCTAATCAAATTCAAATTTTGACCTTTACCCGCCGTTCCGCTAGTGAAATTGTGGCACGTGTCGAATTGGCTTTGGGTGAGCAGGCCAAAGGTTTACGCGCATCCACCTTTCATACTTTTTGTATGTATCTGCTGCGCCGTATTCCGAAAGCTTTTGGTCTGGAACAGTTTTCGATTATCGACCGTGATGATCAGTTGATGATGTTCCGCTTAATTCGCGGTAAGGATGATAAAAAAAATCCCAATGCACTGCCAAAACCGAAAGAGCTGTGTGATCTGTATTCCTTTGCCCGCAATACCCGACAAAAACTCAGTATTGCTTTAGAGAAACAGCATCCTGAATTTTTGGAATATAAAGATCAGATTGCTGACATTATGAAAGAGTATGAGGCACGAAAACGTGCGCGCAGCTTTCTGGATTATGACGATATTCTGGCAGTTGTGGCATCGGCACTGGCTCAATCGGAAGGTCTCAGTGATTATGTCGCCTCGATTTGCCAGCATATGCTGGTGGATGAAATGCAGGATACTAATCCGCTGCAATGGGCTTTGCTGGAACCATTAAAAGATAAAGTCAGCCTGTTCTGTGTGGGGGATGATGCCCAGTCGATTTACGGTTTTCGTGGCGCAGACTTTGAAAATATCCACCATTTTAAAGAACGCGTACCGGATGCACAGATTTTTAAACTGGAACAGAATTACCGTTCTACACAGCAAATTTTAGATCTGTCCAACTGGTTGCTTGATCAAAGTCCAATCAAGTATGAGAAACGTCTGGATGCACATCGTGGCGAGGGCATTAAACCCAAACTGCATATCTTCCCGAACGAGTTTGATGAAGCCAAATGGATTGCCATTGATATCAAAGAGCGGCATTTTCTGCAAGGCACGCCGTGGCATGATCATATGGTACTGGTGCGTTCCAGTTTTGCCGCACGTCACATTGAGGCGGCATTTATTCAGGCCAATGTGCCGTACCGTTTTATTGGTGGCATGAAACTGCTGGAAACCGCACATGTCAAAGACCTACTTAGTTTATTGCGGGTGATTGCCAATCCGCTGGATGATATTGCCTGGATGCGTTTTCTGACCTTATGGAATGGCGTGGGAGATGTTGGAGCCAGTAAGCTGGCGCAGCAATTATTGCAGCAGGACAATCCAGAACTGATTTTCGACAAACTGGAAAAATTTGGCCGCATTCCCGAGAAAACGCTGCTGATCATGAAGCAGATGTCGGTATTAAAAGATCAGGTGCAGGCTTGTGTCACTTTGGGGATAGAAGCACTGCTCGAACAGCTGGAAGAAAACTACGCCAAGAAAGACTGGTCGAAACGCATGGGTGATTTTGACCTGGTCAAGCAGCTGGCCACCAAACATGATCAGCTGAGTGAATTTCTGGAAGAATATGTGCTCGATCCAGTCTCGATCAGTGAAATAGAACGCCAGTCTGAAGATGATGTGGTGACGCTGATTACCATCCATTCGGCCAAAGGCACAGAACAGAAAATTTGTTATGTGGCCAATGTTTCTGCCGGACAGTATCCGCACGCACGTGCGCAAGGCAATTTTGATGAAGTGGAAGAAGAACGCCGGGTGCTCTATGTGGCTTTAACCCGTGCCAAAAATGAACTGATTTTAACCAAGCAAAATCTGAATCTTTGGGCGCGGGATCAGGTCGATGAACAGGGACGAAAAATTGAAAGCTATTTCCTGAATGACCTGACCCGCAACCTGTGTACGACCGAGACCCATTACAAGCCGCGTCAGCAAACCGTAAAAAGTGCCTTAATTGAGCGGCAATCGATTAATTTAGATTTTGGTATCGATCTCGATTAAACTATCTCAATATTGAAGTGCAAAAAGTAAGTAGGCGAGTGCTTTTTGGTTTTTTTAGCCTATTGAAAGGTCATCAGATGAAAATTTTAGTCCGTAATTTAGAACGTACAGTGACAGAAGCTGAATTGCTGGAATTGTTTAAGCAATATGGCACGGTAGAGTCATGCACCTTGGTTCTAGATGCTGCAACAGGTAAATCAAAGGGTTTTGCTTTTGTGGAAATGCCACATGGCCGTGAAGCGGTGAAAGCGATTAAAGGCTTAAATACCCTGCGTTTGCATGGAGCGGGGATTCGTGTGAAGCAGGCTGAAGACAAGCCAGCGGCGGAATAAAAACTAAAAGGAGCCATGCTCCTTTTTTTATGGATAAAATAACCAGGCTTTGATCAGGTTGAATTGGTCTATTGAATCCCCATCTCTTGATCTGGAAGGATGTAAATTCTTCTGGCTGAAATCATCCATGATCATTGAAGTGACACTCGATATCTCACTCATTGAAATGAATCTTCCACAATTTTTATTGTAATTTTTCTGAAAGACCGTTTAATCTTAACGGTGTAATCATGCCAAATCTTAGGAAATCACCATGTCTCGTGTTGCTCGCTTTCATGCCGATCGTACCAATCAGAAACTGTATTTTGCACGTCTTGCATGCCAACAAGCAGAACAAACCGATCATATTCAGCAAGCTCAGGCACATCGTGAAGCGGCGGTATTTCATTTGCATGGTGCGGTATTGGCATTTTTGCAGGAACTGGTTCGTTACTACCGTTTAAATGATTTTGCCCCGACCTTGAAATCGATTGAAGAACATATGGCAGAAAAAGGACAGATTTCGCCTGAAGTGACTGTGATGCAGCAGCTGGCGAAACAGGGTTTTATTGCCGAGCTAAAACGTGCCTACCGTATGTGTCAATATGCACCGGAACCGAGTGCTCCAGAACCTGAAGATGAAACCTCTTCCAACCTGATTATTAAAGTGACTCAAACGCCTCAAGCCTGGCTGCCGGATACCAAGATTCTTCGTGAATGGCATCGTGACCTGACCCAGTTAATTGACGGTTTTCGTAATGAGATGGTTGAATTTTAAACTTTAGCACCGGTACTCTTGAAGTTTCTGTCATCGACCTTATATAAATAGTCTAAGTAATGCAAAGTGCAACAGCCCTTTGCCACCATGTTGAACATGGAGGATATATGTCTATAGAACATTTGAAAGAATTATTTGGTAGTCAAGAAGCGATTTTAGAACTTGTTCAACTTGAAGGTGGTGAGTTGGCATTGCGAAATGCAGGCTCTGAAAAAGAACCGCTGGTCAAGATTCAGTTTAATGATCAGGTCAAAGCGTTACTTGGTGATCAAACGCAAGTAATTGCCCAGCACATGATGCAGGCGGCTTTGTTTGCCATGATGGAAAAGCAGGTCAATGAATGGCAGGCTGAAGTCATGGATGAACAGCCGAAGTATCTGAGCTAAACTTGTTTAAACCTAAAAAGCGCACTTTGGTGCGCTTTTTTATGGGCTGCTGATTAGTGTGTCGGTGCTTGATGATGCGCAATCTGAATCTGATTTAAAATATGATTGGTCATGTTGATGGCCATTTCTTCTTTGGCAAAATAAACCTGACCAATATTTTCACGGCGAATCACTTCAGCTTCTTCCTTGCTTTCGGCACATACCAATACCTGAATTTGTGGATTCAAGGTTTTGGCAATGTCGACAATTTTATGGATATCCAGAATATCCATTGGAGACAGTACCAGCAGGCGTGCATGCTGGATATGCGCCTGAATGAGTACCCCGGCTTCGGTCGCGTGTCCGGATACCGCCGCAATGCCTTTGTCACGTAGGCTTTCAACGATCTCACGGTTTTCCTCGGCAATTACCACTTTAATTTCTTGCTGCATTAAGGCTTTGGTAATACGACGACCGACTTCACCATGACCAACAATCACCACCTGATCACGCAAGTATTCTTGTGAGACTTCATCTGGCAACATCGATAGTGGGTCACCACTACGTTCAAGCAAGCGGGCCAAATGTGAGCGTTCACGAATCCAGTTTTGTACCGGTTCAATGGCAGAGAACACAAATGAATTTAGGGTAATCGAGATAAGCGCGCCGGCTAAAATCAGGTTTTGTCCTTCTAAAGACAATAGATTTAGTGAAACGCCTAAAGTTGCCAAAATAAAAGAAAACTCGCCAATTTGTGCAAGGCTGGCACCCACTGTTAAAGCGGTGTTAATTGGATAACGGAAGAACAGTACCAGTGCCATTGCTGCGATGGTCTTGCCAATCATAATAATCGCCACCACGGCCAGAACATGCCAGGGCTGCTGCACTAAAATCATGGGATCAAACAGCATCCCTACTGACACAAAGAATAAAATCGAGAAAATTTCACGTAAGGGTAAAGTTTCTTCTTCGGCACGATGGCTGAAATCGGACTCTTTCACCACCATCCCGGCGAAGAAAGCACCCAGTGCCATCGACACACCAAAAACCTTATAAGCACCAAAGGCTATAGAAACCGCAGCGGCCACTACGGTCAAGGTAAACAGTTCACGCGATCCCAGACGTGCAACGATCTGCATAATCCAGGGTATCAGACGTTTACCTACAATCAGCATAAAGGCAATAAAGCCGGCTACTTTCAATAGGGTGACAGCTAAAGTCATCCAGATATTGGCATTTGGGTCTGAGCCGGAAATGGCTGTTCCACCCAGTAAAACTGCAGTGGCAGGGAGCAGGACCAGTACCAGTACCATGACCAGATCTTCAACCAATAACCAGCCCACAGCAATCTTGCCGTTTACAGAGTTGATCAGACCTTGGTCTCCCAAGGCTTTCAGGAGGACCACGGTACTGGCACAGGACAGGCTTAGACCAAACACCAGTGCCGAGCCAAAACTCCAGCCCCAGATCATCGTTACGCCTATCCCAAGTAAGGTTGCTACAGCAATTTGCAGAACTGCACCTGGTAAGGCAATACGGCGTACCTGCATCAGGTCGGTTAAGGAAAAATGCATGCCAACCCCGAACATCAGGAACATGACCCCAAGTTCAGCCAGCTGGTTGGCAAGATGAATATCGCCTACAATGCCTGGTGTATTCGGGCTAATCACAATACCCGCAACTAAATAGCCAATCAGGGGAGGAAGATGAATACGTGCAGCAATATAGCCAAAAATGAGTGCCAGTCCAAAGCCAACGGCAAGTAATATAATCAGATCTACATCATGAGGCACTAAAGACTCCTTAAGCTTGAGCCAAAGTTAAGGGTAAAAAAGAATAAGCACAAAAAATGCCAAAAAAGAATGTCTAGAAGTGTAACAAGTCGGGTAAAAAAAATGCAAAAAAAACGACCCGGAAGGGCCGCTTTTTTCAAGAAGTCAAAATTATTTAATTTTAGCTTCTTTGAAGATTACGTGTTGACGGATTTTTGGATCAAATTTTTTGATTTCCATTTTTTCCGGCATAGTACGTTTGTTCTTAGTCGTAGTATAGAAATAACCTGTACCAGCTGAAGAAACTAGGCGAATTTTATCACGCATTGTACTGACTCCTTAGATCTTTTGACCTTGAGCACGAAGATCAGCAACAACCTTTTCAATGCCCAATTTGTCGATAATACGCATACCCTTAGTGGTTAAACGAATACGTACGAAACGTTTTTCGCTTTCTAACCAGAAACGGTGGTGATGCAGGTTCGGCTCGAACCGGCGTTTGGTTTTGTTATTGGCGTGCGAGACATTGTTTCCAACGACTGGACGCTTGCCGGTAACTTGGCAAACCTTAGACATGGTGAACTCCATTGCTAGACAGCACCGATTGTGCGGCTAGTCATTAAAAGTAAACGGATGAAATCATTCAAGGGGCGTTTTATACCAAAAATACGCTTAAAAGACAAGCGAATTTAAGAAAAACGCGGCATGATCATGTGTGATAGATCATGCCTTGATCAGTTATCGAAGAAGGGTCTTGGAAATTAGTTTGTGAATCGGCTTGTTAAACGGTGGGAGAATGAATTTTAAGCTATACAGCTTTGGATTAGACATTACTGACCGTTCATGCGACAAACTGAAGAAACCTTCTGGACCATGATATTTGCCCATACCTGAAGCACCGACCCCACCAAAAGGTAAGTCATCCTGTGCTACATGGGTTAATACCATATTCTGTCCGAAATGCCCTGAATGAGTATGCTGTGCGACATAGTCGGCACGCGCCTGATCAAAGTCGAAATAGTATAATGCAAGTGGACGAGGACGGCTATTAATAAAGTCAATCACATCGTCAATTTGATCATATTCGAGAATAGGAAGGATCGGACCAAAAATTTCCTCTTTCATAATCCGCATTTCCGTTGTGACACCGGTCACGACGGTTGGCGCAATTTTTTGAACCTTGCTTAAATCTTCATGTGCCGGATTTAATTCAATAATTTTAGCGCCATGGGTACGGGCATCTTCCAGATAGCCCTGCAGGCGGTTGTATTGTTTGTCATTAATAATCGAGGTGTAATCCTGATTGTATTCAATACTTGGATACATCTCTTCCACACAGGCTTTAAAATGTTCAACAAATTCGGCGGTTTTACCTTTAGGCAGGAACATATAGTCCGGTGCCACACAGGTTTGACCTGAATTCCACAGTTTACCTGCAGCCAGGCGCTGTGCCACATCTTGCAAATCAATAGAAGGATGAACCAGTACCGGTGATTTTCCGCCCAGTTCTAAAATTACCGGCACCAGGTTTGCTGCGGCTGCTGCCATGACGGTTTTACCAATTTCGGTTGAACCGGTAAAAACAATTTTATCAAAGGCTAAATGGCTAAAAGCATCGGAAACTGGTCCGCCACCATTAATCACGGCAACCAGTTCGGTCGGAAATGCTTCACCTAATGCTTTTTCCAAGGCACGACCAAAATGGCTGGAGGCACTAGAAATCTTGATCATGGCATGGTTACCGGCGGCAATTGCACAAATCAGTGGACCAACCGACAACAATAATGGGTAGTTCCATGGAGCAATAATCCCGATCACACCCAAGGGTTGATATTGCACCCATGCTTTTGCCGGCTGATGGATAATTCCAACATGGCGCTTCGAAGGTTTCATCCAGCCGGTCAAATGCTTGCTATAATATCTGATCTGTTCAAGGCAGGTGAGTAGTTCACCGATTTTGGTTTCACCAATAGAACGGTTACCATAGTCCTGATTAATTGCTTCAGCAAATTGATCTTGATATTTAACTAAGATACGCTTGAGGCGTGCTAAACGGTCAATCCGCTCTTTTGCCGATGGAAAGGAATGACGCAGGTAAGCGTGCTTTTGCTGTTCTAGTACGTCGTGTAAGTGCTGAATATTAAACGAATGTGGTGTCATTGAAGTTGTTTTTGTCTGACTGTTCATGACCTGCTACCATTGAATAAAAAGCGATTAATTTAATTTTTAGAGTAAAAACTCTAAATAGTCAAGTTACTTTATGTGTTAGTTCGCTAACCTATTGAATGAATGGTTACTTTAGGATGTCTCACTCCAAAACGGTGAAAACCAAAGAACGTATTTTACAGCTCAGTTTACAGTTATTTAATGAACGCGGTGAGCGTTCGGTAACAACCAATCATATTGCAGCTGAACTAAATATGAGCCCGGGTAATTTGTATTACCATTTTCGCAATAAAAACGAAATCATCAAAGAGTTAATGGAGCAGTATCAAGGCGAAACTCTGGAGATGCTGGCATTGCCTGATGATCGTCCGCTTGATGCCAACGATAAAATTCGTTATTTTCAGGTGCTGAGCAGCCAGCTTTGGGCCTATCGCTTTTTGCATCGTGATGTTTATCATTTGGTTGAAAATAATGAAGATTTTAGAAAAATGTATCCACGCTTTGCCGGACAGGTGATGCAGCAGGGGCAAAAAATCTATAAAGCTTTCGTGAATGCGGGCTTAATGGAAATGACAGACTCAGAAATTGAAGCCCTGATTATTAACTTGTGGATTGTTTTGACCAACTGGACCAACTTCCTGTATATGTCAGGTCATATTACCGATTCGAACCATCTGGAAGAAAAGTGGGTCTGGCAGGCATTACGTCAAATGGTATTTCTGGAAGGGGCTTACCTGCGTGGTGAAAGCCGTCAAACCTATGAACATTTACTTGAAACGCTTGGCCCTTCAGAGCTTTTTGAAAGTTTATCGTCCAGTAAAAAACATGATGCAGGCTAGCCTATTTAGAAAGCCTAAAAAAAGCGTTAGAATACTCGGCTTGTTTTTCAATTTAACTGATTAGTGATATTAACCAACATGAATATGTCCACTGCTAACACGGCACGTTTACTGATTACTTGTGAAGATAAACCAGGTATCGTGCAAGCTGTTTCGAGCTTTTTGTATCATCAGGGAGCAAATATTACCGCACTTGATCAATACGCGACTGAAGCTCAGGGCGGACGTTATTTCATGCGTGTTGAATTTGAACTGGAAAATTTGCAAAGCCGTAAAGAAAGTTTAACCCAGACTTTTGCCACCAATGTGGCAGAACGCTATGACATGCACTGGCGTCTGGCACTGGTCAGTGATGTGAAAAAAGTCGGGATTCTGGTTTCTAAAGTCGATCATGCCTTGCTTGAGCTGTTATGGCGTCATGCGCGTGGCGGTTTACCATGTGAAATTACCAAAGTGGTTTCAAACCATGACACCTTGCGTGAAGCAGTAGAAAACTTTGGTATTCCATTTGAAGTGGTGCCGGTGAATAAAGAAAATAAACGTGAAGCCTATGCCAAAATTGATGAAATCATGCAGGGCAACGATTTACTGATTCTTGCGCGTTATATGCAAATTCTGGATGAAGAGTTTGTTAAAAACTGGGAAATGAAAATTATCAACATCCACCATTCTTTCTTGCCAGCCTTTGTTGGTGCGAACCCGTATAAACAGGCCTATGATAAAGGGGTGAAACTGATTGGTGCAACAGCGCATTATGTGACTGCTGACCTCGATCAGGGCCCGATCATTGAGCAAGATGTAGAACGAGTAAATCACGATTTTACCGTCGATCAACTACGTGAACTCGGACAAGATGTGGAACGTAATGTTTTGGCTCGTGCAGTGAAATGGTATCTGGAAGACCGTATTATTGTGGATGGCAACAAAACAGTTGTTTTTCAATAAATATTGCTAAAAATACCAGTTTAAAAGGCATGTTTTAGGCATGCCTTTTTCGTTTTCGATTCAAAAAACTCATCAAAACGGGCATTTTAATAGTTGCAAATGAAAACACTTCTCATTTATTATTACCATGCTTTAATTGTACTAACCGATGAGCCTGATTGCTGCAATCTTTATAGATCTACAATCGCTTAAATTAGGTAACTGATTTTAATGAGTCAATCCTCCGCTCTAAAGATGCAAACTCCCAATCCAATGAAAAAGAAAATGATCACTGCTTTGCTTGCGGTGGTGGTGGGTCACATGGGCGTGTTGTGGGCGGTAGGGCACATGAAAACTCCGGAACTGAAACCGATTGAAAAAGAACCGTTAAAGGTGCGTTTTGTAAAAATTCAAGAGCCAGCAAAACCGCTACCACCAAAGCCTAAAGCGGAACCGAAAAAGGAACCCCCAAAACCGAAAGAAGTGAAACAGGTTGAAATTGTAAAAAAACAGCTTCCACCCCCACCGAAAAAGGTAGAAAAGGTTCAACAAGTTAAAAAAGCAGAAACACAGAAACCCGTGATCAAACCGGTGGAAGCACCATCCAAACCGACAGTAACGACCGCGATTTCTGAAACCAAAGTGGTGAAACCTGTTCCGGTGACACCTCCACCTGCGCCAGTTACACCGCCTGCACCGGTTGCGCCTCCTGCATTGCCATCACCAAAAAATGTTTCGATTGGTGGTTCAGGCGTGCAATGGAGTCGTTCTCCTAAACCATCCTATAGCAATAGCGACCTGCAAGGGCAAACGCGTACAGCCATGGTGTATATTGAAGCGAATGAAAAAGGGGTAATTACCTCAGTGCGTATGGTACGTTCGACCGGTGTTCCTGCTTTAGATGAAAAGATTTTACGCTCAGTGCGTAGTTCCAAATTCAAACCGTACAAAGAAAATGGCGTGGCTTATCCAATCAAGGCTAACCTCCCATTGGAATTGACAGTGAATCCACGCGGCTAACATTTATTAGGAGTTCGAGTATGAACTTTTCAGTTTATTGGCAACATGCTGATGCAGTGAGTAAAACCCTGTATTTCGTGTTATTGGCAATGTCGATTGCGACATGGACCATCTTCATTTTACGTATAATGGGGACTCGCCAACTGAAGCAACAAGCTTATGCTCAACTTTCTCAAGCGTTAAGCAAGTTAAAAGCAAAATTTGCAGCTTTGAATTTTGAACAACGTAAAGCGGTCGCTGAACAGGCGTTGTTGCGTCAAATTTCAGTTGAAAAATCCAATGCTGAAAAAGGTGTGGCAGTTTTGGGTACCATTGCTTCACTGGCACCGTTTGTGGGTTTGTTTGGTACGGTTTGGGGTATTTTCCACGCGCTGGTTGCAGTAGGTAAGAGTGGTCAGGCAGGTCTGGCACAAGTGGCGACACCTGTTGGTGAAGCCTTGATTATGACCGGTCTAGGTTTGGCTGTCGCGATTCCTGCGGTACTGGCTTATAACATGTGTACCCGTGCCAATCGAAGTTTGTCACACGAGTTACAAGATCAGGCACACAGTTTGTTGATTGATACCATGTTGCAACAGGACAGTGCAGCTCAGGTAGAAACTAAAGCAGCAGCAAACAATCTGGTGGGAGGTCAGGCTTAATGGGCTTTCAATTGGGCGAAGACAACGATGTAGGTATGAATGAGATGAACCTCATTCCACTGATCGATATTATGTTGGTATTGATGATCATCTTCCTTGTGACAGCAACCGTTGCTAACCCGTCAATTCCATTAACCTTACCTAAAACAACAGCAGATATTACGGATTTGCCGCCTAAAAACGTCACCATCAGTATTAATGCCAGTGGAGAGGTTGCCTGGAATGGCAAGGTGCTCACGCTTGATGAATTGCAGACGAAATTTAACCAAGCGGGTCAGGAACAGCATCAGCCAACCATTATTTTGAAAGCAGATAAAGAATCACGTTATGATACGGTTGCACAAGTGATGTCTCGTGCGAGCGAAGCAGGGCTCAGCGATATTGCTTTTGCGACTGATAACTAATCTGATCCTTTAAAAAAGCGACCTTTAAGGTCGCTTTTTTATGGCTAGAATTTTCTACACAGTCGCTTATTCCGGTTTCAGCAGGTCCTGAAACTTGCTGCGCAATTTCATTAATTTCGGAGGGATGGTGAAATTGCAATAGCCTTGCGCAGGATTGCGAGCAAAGAAATTCTGGTGATATTCTTCGGCAGGGTAGAACTGCGGTGCAGGGCTTAGTTCAGTCACAATATTGAGACCTTCTGCTTTCAGGGCATTAATTGTGTGTTGTGCCTGCTGTTGCTGTTCATCATTAAAATAATAAATCACAGAACGATATTGAGTGCCGATGTCATTACCTTGACGGTTTAAGGTCGTTGGATCATGCGTGGTAAAAAAGACATCTAACAGCTGAACGAAGCTTATTTGCGTTTCATCATAATCAATCAGAATGACTTCGGCATGGTTGGTATCGCCACGGCAAATATCATCATAACTCGGATGTTCAGTATGGCCACCAGCATAACCACTGACCACTTTTTCCACACCTTTTAACTGTAAAAAAACGGCTTCGACACACCAGAAGCATCCACCACCGAATAAGGCCTGTTGCATAGTTTGATCCTGTATTTGCTTATTGTTTTTAATATAGAGGCTTTCTATGAAGCTAAAATGTATTGAAACATTTTAAACACAAAAGCCTGAGCTTTCAGGCTTTTATTTGAGCAGTTTAACGTGGTTGCACCGGACTGGTAAATTGCAGCAGCACGTTGCCGTAGCGATCAAGCAATTTAAGCGTTTTCCCGAAAACCTGATAGTGGGCTACTTTAGCCAAGGCTGCATTAAATTGTTCAGACGGATTGTTATTGTCCAGACAGGCCATTTTAGTCCCTGCCATTTGACTGAGCACCAGGGTATCTCGACCTGCTGCATAGCTGCCCATAATACGATTGCAGCCATCGGCACCGCTGACACGTTTAGTTATGGCATCAAATTGTAAACTTGGAATATTGTGTGCAGTCGGTGCTGTCTTGATTGCGGTATTGCCAATATGGGTGGCAATCCAGCTACGGTTTTGCAGTTGCACTAAATTGGCAGTTTCAATGGTAGCAGATGCACTTGGTGTGGTTTCACAACCTGTCAAAGCAATAGCAGTGCCCAGTATGCCAACAGCAAATATTTTTTTTAACATATTGGAGTTCTCATTCTTGGTTTAACTTGGAGTCTATATAAACAAAAAAACAGGCTTTTCACTAGGATTAAATGGATGTTTTTTATATTTTTAATTTTAAAACTCAGCTGATTCGTCTGTTATTGCTACTGGGATGCCCTGACGAATCAGGCGTGAATATTGTGTGCTGGGGATATTCTTTAACTGGCTGACGCGCGGGTTAATGTAGGCAATCTTATACCACTGTTTCATGCTTAAGTCATGGGAAATGGCATTCAAGTCACAGAGGTAATTAGGTAAATATCCTGAAGCCAGCAGGCGGTAATTTGTTGGGAAAGGTCTTTTGGATATTGCCTGTACCATGTCAAATACCAGCGTGGTGCAGTTACTGGTTAGGCTGTTATACCATTTTGGCTGATGTTTTAATTCATTGGCTTTATGCAGATATTCTTCAAACAGGGCACGTATTTCACTTTTTGGCATATTAATTGGAAAAAAATAGACCTGTTCGGCACGAATATTGCTGCGGGTATAAATCAGATCCTTTTCATCTGCTGCGATCAGACTGAGTTCGTATTTTCTGAAGAAACCGCCATACGTGGAAAATTCTTCATTTTTCTGTTTGCGAATTTCAATTGAAAAGGTCAGCGGCGGGCTGTTGGCAAAATCGAAACTGACCAGCGTATGGGCAATGCGTGGTCCCATCCAGTACGATGTAATGATATTTACACCGTTAATCTGGTTTAAATCAAACTGCCGGGTTTCCCAACGTTCATCATAACTGCCATCCGCATGCCAGTTAAAATTGCGTACATTGTGCAGTGTAACCAGATTGCCCTGTTGCTCATAAGACAGTATTTGGGCAACTTCCGGATTCCATTCACGATCCTGTCTGGCTTGCAGACCAAAATACCAGAGTAAGCCGACAAGAAAGAACAGAACATAGATCAGTACATCAGTCTGACGATTCAAAACATATTGGGTGATATAAAGGGCGAGTATGCTTAAGGCAAAAGCGATCCAGATGCCGATCAGTAATCGTGTGACTAAGCCGCCAAAGGGTTGCTGAAACCATAAGGCCAGACATAGCCAAATAGAGGACATAATAACGAACAGACCGAACGCAGTGTGGAGTAGCACCATGCCCAAGGCAAGAATAAATTCTCTTGTTCCAGTATTATGCATATTTGACTGTTATCTATAATTATTGCCTTTATTTTCGGTAAGTTGCGAACTCAAAAGCAATCCCGGTTTTGTCGTCAATATGTTGTTCTGAGGCGACCTTTTTAAATTCAGCTGGAATTTCCGGATAGTAGGCATCGCCTTGAACGTCCAGTTCAACATGGGTCAGCTCTAAACGGTCGGCAATGTTCATGGTCTGTTTAAAGATTTCACCGCCGCCAATCACAAAGATTGATTCAGGTTTTTCTGATGCTTGCACATCGGTAACGGCTTGAGCCAAGGCATTTTCAATCGAGTAGGCCACTTTGGTGCCTTCAAATGACCAGTTGCTGTCACGGGTAATGACCCAGTTGACCCGTTTTGGCAAAGTGCGGCCCATAGACTCTAAGGTCTTGCGTCCCATGACCACCACACCGCCTTGAGTGATTTCCTTAAAGTGTTTGAGGTCAGCTGAAATGTGCCAAGGCAGATCATTATTTTTGCCAATGCAGCGCTGTTGATCCATGGCCACAACATGCACAACTTCTAAATTTTGGAAGGTCATAAAGTTCGCCTTATCTGATTATATTCCCGGATTTTTTTATTCAATTCCCCCTTTTTTTTTAAAGGGGGAATTAGGGGGATTAGGAATTTAAGTGGAATGATGAATGAGAAAAAATTAAACCGCTACTGGCGCTTTAATGCCGGGATGTGATTCATAGCCGACAATTTCAATATCTTCAAATTTAAACGCGAAGATATCTTTAATTTCTGGATTCAGTTTCAATTGGCAAAGCGGCAAAGGTTCACGGCTAAGTTGTAATTGAGCCTGTTCAAAATGGTTTACATATAAGTGGGTGTCGCCACCGGTCCAGACAAAGTCACCAACATCTAAACCGCAAACTTGCGCAATCATGTGCGTGAGCAGGGCATAGCTGGCGATATTAAATGGAACGCCTAGAAACACGTCGGCACTACGTTGATAAAGCTGGCAGGATAGTTTGCCATCTTGTACAAAAAACTGGAACAGGGTATGGCAAGGTGGCAGGGCAACCGTTCCCGCTTCTTTCGGATTCCAGCCTGACACAATTAAACGGCGTGAATTGGGATTGGTTTTAATTTCGTTGATCAGCCATGTGATCTGGTCAAAACCATCCTGTTCATATAAACCATTTTCTTTTTTGCTTGCGCCAAAATTACGCCACTGATGACCATAAACCGGCCCCAATTCACCTTCAGGACGGCCAAAACGCGCCGTTTGTTCTGCAGTAGCCCATTCATCCCAAATCGTAACTTTGTTGTCTTGCAGATATTTAACGTTGGTATCGCCTTTGAGAAACCACAACAGTTCAATCACGATGGAACGAAAATGCACTTTTTTGGTGGTCAATAAAGGAAAACCTTGAGAAAGATCAAAGCGCATTTGGTGACCGAATACTGAACGTGTACCTGTGCCCGTGCGGTCGCCTTTATCGCCACCGTTGTCCAGGATATGTTGTAAAAGGTCTAAATATTGACGCATGTCTCTCTCATAATATTGTGAATTTCTTGTGGCACATATTAGCCTTTTTTTACCGGGGAGGAAACTGTATCCATTGAGGGAGAAAGCAAGTTTAAAATATGGTGATAATTTTTATAAATAAATGATTTATATGTTTTTTGTTGGTGTTTGCAAAGTGGTATAAATACTAGGGCCTAATCTTGACGGTGTTTAATTAAAAGTTATAGGGGGAAGGAAAATGGATTACATTTTATTGAATGTATTTTTCCCGGGCTTGATAAAAAATCTGATAGGCCTGCCAATAGCCAAGAATAAAAACATGGGTTCATCACTTAAATGAAGTAAAGCATGTGTGGAGAAAGCAATACACGATCTGCTAAATGCCAGATTGTGTATTTATTCTGTTCAATCCCAGCAATTTATCAATTGAAAATCCGGATTTCAATGACAGCGCAATGTGGATGGAGTGAGGATAAAATAAATTTATCAGCAGTATTGGATGATAAAAAACTACAAAAAATAGTCAGTTAACTCACTTATCGGTAATTTATTTATATTTAATTACATTTGTTATATGAAAAATCACATTTTAGGGGTTACCATCTTGCCGTCGAAATGAGTGAAAAGCCGGTAGTTTCAGGCTTAGGAGTGTTTGGTAAAGAATGGTTTATGATCATAATGTAAACATGAGTGCAGTTCATGCTCCTGTTCAGGCAAACATCATAATTCGTTCCCAATCGGGTAAAAATTCGAAAAAATCTTCAGAATTTCAGACTGGGCAGGCCATAGCTAAAAAGAATGTGCTTGCAAAGAATGGCCAGCGAATTGATATCAGTAAATTCACCGATTTCTTGCAGTCCGTTTCTTCAACCAGCAGTTCACAAAAATGTGCCAAAAGTATCAGACTTGCTTTGGAGTCGGCGGGTGCAAGATTTCAAAGTCATCCCGTCGCTGCGGCAGACTGGGGAAATACCTTGATGAAAATTGGTTATCGAGAAATTAATCCTAAGTTCGATGCCCCGAAAGAAGGTGATATTTATATTATTGATCGAACCGGCAAGCATGTGTATGGACATATTGCAGGATTTAACGGCAAGCAATGGGTATCTGACTTTAAGCAAAGAAGTTATGATGTTTATAATGAAAAAGGCCTGACCTATAAATATTACCGCCCGAGTTTTTAATTTTTAAAAAGTTAAAAATAGCCAAATAGAACATTTTCTCAGAAATTTTTCTGAAATAAAAAAGATGCCCAAATGGCATCTTTTTTATTTCACTTTTAACTTAAGGCAACGGTTTGACTGGACTGCCGCCTAAAGCCTGCATCAAGGTGACATAGGCATTGTATTGGCTCTGTTTGGTTTGAACCAAAGACAAACGGGCATTACGAGTGGTTTCCTGCGCATCGAGCAGGTTTTTCAAGGCAATGGCACCATTGCGGTAACGTACTTCAGTTAGACGCTCGGTTTTCTCTGCAAGCTGTACATTGCGCTCTTGCAGAGCCACCTGTTTGTTTAATTCTGTACGGGCAGACAGGGCATTTTCCACATCTGCAAAGGCCTGATACAGGTTTTGACGGTACTGGACAATCGCTTTTTCATAATCTAGGTTACTGATCGCCAGATCTTTTTTCATGTCGTTATATTGCAGGAAAGGCAGGCTGAGATTGGCACCCAAAGTTAATACCGGATTTTGCAAGAGACTGGTTAAAGATGTGCTGGAAGAGCCCAGGTTTCCGGTCAGGTTAATGGAAGGATAATAACTGGCTTTGGTGGCATCTTTAGTGGCAAGTGCCTTGCGTAAACGCAGTTCACTGGCTTGTAAATCCGGACGACGTGACAACAGCTCTGCTGGTAAACCTGCAGAAATAGCCGGTAGGGCAATACGCGGTAAACGTTGCGGTTCGGCAATATTGAGCTGCTGTATAGGTTGATGCATCAACGCTGCTAATGCTGTTCGGGTTTCGACTTTCTGCTGTTCAATCTGACTTAAGGTCGCTTTTTGGCTTTGCACCGATTGTTCCGCTGAGGTTAAGTCCAGACCGGAAACCGCGCCGGCACGATATTGGCTGCGCACCAGCTCAAAGATTTTTTGCGTACTGGCTAGGTTTTGTCCGGCAATTTGATAGCGTTCATTTAAGTAACCCAACTGCCAGTATAAATTGGCAGTCGTCGCCACCAGACTTTGTGCAGTAGCTTGCAAGTCCTGTTCAGTCGCTAAAGCTTCCCATCTGCTGGCTTCGGTTTGACGTGCCAGCTTTCCGAACAGGTCCATTTCATAACTCACGCCGCCACTTAAAGACAGGCCACGTGAAGCGTCATCACCGGAATTCAGATCAACGGTATGTCCAGCGGAAACACTTGAGCTGACCCGTGGACCTTGCTGGTTTTTTGTCAAACCAGCCTGTAAACGTGCCTGCTGCAAATTAATCCCTGCAACAGCCAGATCGGGATTGCTGGCCAGAACCTGATTGACCAGCTGGTTCAGCTGCGCATCACCAAACAAGGTCCACCATTGATCGGCATAGACATCGGCATGCACCTGCTGACTGAGTGCTTTGCTATTCTGGAAGCTGCCTGGAATATTCACGGCAGGCTGTTCGTACGGTGTTTTAACCACCGCAGCACAACCCACCAATGATCCAGTTAAAATAAGGCTAGCAATAAGTTTGGTAAAATTCATTTGCATTCTAGGTATCCTTATTCGCGAGAAAGTGCATCGACAGGATTGAGCTGTGCTGCATTACGGGCAGGGATAAAGCCGAAGATAATCCCGATCATGCTTGAGCAGATAAAGGCCGCTACAATAGAGGTGGTGGAATAAGCCATCTGGAAGGTACCGCCAGCAAAATGACTAAACAGCTGTCCAATACCTAAAGATAAAAGCACCCCCAATATTCCGCCTAAAATACAGACCAGTACTGCCTCAATCAGGAACTGCTGCAAGATGTCACTTTGCCGTGCACCGACGGCCATACGCACGCCAATTTCCTGAGTACGTTCAGTTACAGAGACCAGCATGATGTTCATAACCCCAATACCGCCGACAATCAAGGAAATTACTGCAATTGCAGACACCAACAAGGTCATGGTTTGCGTGGTTTGCTGAATAGTTTCACGGATACTGTCTGCATTCTGGGTAAACACATCCTGTGCGCCGTGACGTTGTACCAATAAATTTAAAATAGCATTTTCAGCTGCCGCACTTGGGTATTCATCTTTGACCCGGACAATGATGCTACGTACATTCGCCTGTCCTAACATACGGCTCATCACTGTGGAGTAGGGTAGGTAAACATTCAGGCTGTCTGAATTACCCATCATCGATTTTTGTGCTTCAACTACGCCAATAATACGACTGGGAACACTGCCCAACAGAATGACCTGACCGACAGGGTCGGTACCATCACTAAAAAACGTCTTTTTGGTATTGTCATCAATCACCACGTCCTGAGCACGTTCAGTCACGCCTTCTTTGTCAAAAGGCTGTCCTGAGGCAAAGTTCATACCTTTTACATAAAAGAAGTCTTCACTGACACCATTCACTGTGGCAGAAGCTTCGGTATCCTTAAAACGTGCGGTGATGTTGCTGGTGACAGAAGGACTGACCCCATCAACATACGGCTGTTCGGCCAAGGCATCAGCATCGGCAGGAACCAGGGTTTTAGCCTGGGAAGTTTTGGAGTTATCCCCAAATCCACGACCTTGATAGACGGTAATGGTATTGGTGCCGAGGCTACTGATATTTTCCAGAATCTTTTTTTGTGAACCATTACCCAGTGCGACCACGGATACCACCGATGCAATCCCGATAATGATCCCAAGCATGGTCAGGAAGGTCCGCATACGGTGGGCGTTCATGGCCAGTAAGGCCATGTGGAAAGCTTCGCCTAGCCGGTCCGCCGCAGAGCGCCACGAAGACGTTTTTTTCTGTGCAGTTTGTTCTAAGGTCTGTTTTTCTAAAACTTCATCTGTGGCAACTTCAGGCACATTCGGTTTATCTGAAATAATGTTACCGTCACTAATTTCAATAATACGCGAGGCATTTTTGGCAACGTTATGATCGTGGGTAACGAGGATGATGGTATGACCTTTGGCATTCAGCTCGCGCAAAATACGCATCACCTCAATACCACTATTTTTATCCAGTGCACCGGTCGGTTCATCGGCCAGAATCACGTCACCGCCGTTCATCAAGGCACGTGCGATAGAAACACGCTGCTGCTGGCCACCGGAAAGCTGACTGGGGCGGTTTTGGGTCTTTTCAGCCAATCCTAGGTCCGAGAGCAGCTGGGTGGAGCGCTGTTGACGGGCAGAGGCATCGACACCTGCATAAATGGCCGGAACTTCTACGTTAGCTGCCGCGCTTAAATCGCCCAACAGGTGATAACGCTGGAAAATAAAACCGAAATATTCACGGCGCAATTGTGCCAGTTCATCTGCTTCCAATTGACGTGTTTCACGCCCTTTGACCTGATAGCTACCTGAGGTGGGTTGATCCAGACATCCCAAAATATTCATCAGGGTGGATTTACCTGAACCGGACTGCCCGACAATCGCGACCAGTTCTCCCGGGTAAATCTCAAGATTAATGCCCTTTAAAATCTGAATGGTGCTTTCCCCAGCGGGGAATTCACGAGTCAGATCTGTGACCTTGAGCAAAGGCTGTTGATCTTGACTCATCATTACATTCTCACTGGACCGGCACCACCACCTACACGGTTACTGCGTTTGGCAGCATCATTTGATGTATCGGAAGCATCTGCAATCACCACTTGGTCACCTTGTTTCAAGCCTTTAATCACTTGAGCAGTGACACGGTTGTTCAAGCCGACCAAGACAGGTTGCGGTTTTGCAGTACCGTCAGCCTGCACTACACGAACCATCGACATGGAAGCCTTGCCTTGTTCAATCAGTGATTTTTCTTCCGCAGACAGTTGCAAGCGTTTAGGGCGGTCAGTTTGCGCTTGATCATGATCAGTCGGATTTTGTTGTTTTGCCTGGTCCGTATTACGATCAGCACGCTTGCCTTGAGGGCGATTTGAACTTTGCAAAGCTGCTGCAGGTACAGTCAATACATTTTTTGCTTCAGCCAAGACTATATAGACTTGCGCAGTCATATCAATACGCAGTTTGCCATCTTCATTGGGTACATCAAACAGGGCGTTGTAATACACCGCCGTGCTTGAAGACGAAGTGGATGAGTTATTGCTTTCCGTATTGATAGAGTTCGGTGCCGGTTCTACCTGGCGTAGTTTGGCATAATGTTTTTTATCGCTATTGCCCAAGGTGGTGAAATACACGGTTTGACCTTCTTCAACTTTCATCACATCAGCTTCAGAAATTTCAGCTTTAATCGTCATGTTGTCGAGCTTGGCCAGTTTGACAATGGTCGGTGCACTTTGATTGGCGTTAACGGTTTGACCTTCTTCAGTCACAATTGCCACGATGGTGCCATCCATAGGTGCAACAATCCGGGTGTAGCCCAAGTCTTCTTTCGCTGTTGCCAGGGTTAAGCGTGACTGTTCAATCTGGGCATTAATGGCCAAAATTTCCGCTTGGGCAGTTTTATAGCTGGCCAATGCAGCCTCAAGTTCTGCACGAGAAGTTGCATCTTGCGCATACATGGCTTGCTGGCGTTGATATTCAGCTTGAACTTTCGCCAAGTTTGCCTGTTTGACTGCCAGTTGAGCCTGCTGGTTTTTAATGCTTGCTTCAGCCGTTTTCAGGTCATTTTCCTGACGAATCGAATCAATTTGCGCAATTAATTGACCTTGTTTGACCTGGTCACCCAATTGCACATACATTTTTTTCACCTGACCTGAAACCTGCGCCCCGACGCTGACCATTTTGGTGGCTTCAAGTACACCGGTTGCAAGTACAGAGTCTTCAATATCACCACGCGTGACTTCACTACTAATGTATTGCGGCGCTTGTTCTTTTGGTTTTAAAAAGAACCAGGCGGTGACCGCAATAACAAGAATACTGACTATGGCGACAACTATTTTAGACGGTTTTATTTTTGGCATAGTGAGCTAATAAATGAGGAAAATTGCAGCAATTATAAAAGCTAAATAAGGATAAAACGTGAACTTTTTAAAAACAAATGAGAATTATTTTCTTTTTGAAGTTCTCTTGAAAATTTACTAAACAGAGAGTTGATTCCTTTTTAACAAAACTTTTAGCATGAATGAATAGAGGAGAGAAATTTTATTAAATTTCGATTCCATCAATTTTCTAAAAGATGGTTTTCAGCCTGATGCTTGAGTTTTTCAAAACGCTGCTGAGAAAGTGGAATATCGTTCACTGAATCCGTGGTATCAAGATGCATTGGATTTTAGTCGAATGATAATGAATTTATTTAATGATTTTTATTTAAATAGCTTTTTCGTGCTGGAGATGTTGATTTCTTTTTTACCTTCACCCTCCTGAACTTCAAACTGGTAGACATAATTTAAAAAATCTTTGTTTTATCTCTAGATTTAAATAAAAAAGTTTGTAGTATTAAACCCATAAAATAATTATGGGTTTAATAATAAGAGCATTAATCCCCATAATTATGCGAAAAAGATCATAACTTTAATATGAAAATTTGTAAGAGGTAAGTGATGGAATGGAATGAAACCTATAATATTGGGATTGATGTGATTGATAATCAGCATCGTCAGATCTTGGATTATATTAATGCTTTGGAGCAGGTGAAAAATACGGGGCAGCGCGATAAAATTAAAGAGGTTTTGGAGGATTTAATTGACTACACCCAGTCGCATTTTAGCTTTGAAGAAAATTTGCTGGAACAAGTCAGTTATCAATACTTACCATCACATCGTGGTATCCATGACTTATTTGTAAAACGTCTGAATGATTACCGCCTGAAATTTGAAAAAGGTGAATCCATTGAAAAAGACTTATATCGTCTGCTGTCCAAGTGGCTGATCAACCATATTCAGCATGATGATCAGGATTATGTCGATGCAGTGCGAGACAATATGTTGAGCTATTTACGTAAACAAGAAGAGAAAAAAGGCAAAAGCTGGTTTTCACGTTTCTTTAGTTAGGCGCTTGGCGATAAAAATAAGGTTTGACCACACATGCTGCTAATTGCTTGCAGAACCAGATGTTCGGGGTTTTCTTTGCCTAAACCTTTTATTGAAGCATCAATGCGTAACAACAGGGATGGCCAAGTCAGGAAACAGTTCGGATTGAGCCGTCTTAAGGCTTGTTGATATTGGCTAACTTTATTTTTCCAGATGCCCAACTGTAAGGCATTGTGTGGCTGTTCAAAAAGTTGCATGAGTAAACGCATTTCTTTGCTGATGCTCCACAAGATCAGGCTCATCGGTTCACCCGAGGCAATTAAATACTGGAAAATTTTAATTGCCTGAGCCAGATTGCCTACAAGCAGGGCATCATTTAAATCATAAGTGGTGTAGCGCGATTGATCTTGTAGACATGAATACAAATGATCAATCTGGATGATCTCCACATCGGCAAAAGTATCGCTGACGCGCATGAGACTGTTTTTTGCAGCCAGCAGATTGTGCTCGTGGTGCTGTTCCAGCCAGGCCCAGGCATCAGGGGCCAGTTTGATGCCCAGCTTTTCGGCTTCAATACTTAAAATCCGTTGCCGGTCTTGCGGATAATTGGCTGCAAGTGGCACTGTCACGCCATTGGCATCCACTACCTGAAAAAAACTGGATTTTAGGCTGCTGCTGTCCTGTTTCGGCATTACCACCAATAGCAGGTTTTGTTCATTATGCTGGATATAGCTTTTTAGTTGCTTGATGCCATTGGCATCAGGCTTGATATTGCCATGTACTTCAATAGCCAGTTGTGTGGAAAACAAGGACAGGCTGTTTAAAGCATTAAAGACATTTTTCCAGTCACTGACATTGCCAATATCATAACGCTGACGTTCAATTTCCTGTTTTTGCCAACTCTGCCGGAAAGCATCAAGTAAATTTTGTTCGAGCAGAGGTTCCTGACCATACATAATCCAGGCACCGCGAGCTTCATCAACACGTTTGAGTGCTTGGGGATAGTCAAGTTTCATAGCGCGATTTTCTATATTTAAGGTTGGGTCGTAGAAGCCGCTGGTTTGGTCACGACTTTGGGTAAACGGTTGGATGAAATCTGACGCACAATTTGCTGTGCCACATCATCAACAATCACTTGATTGAGGTACTTCTGTTCCTGATCATCCGTGTTTACCGTAGCCACATCATATTGATAGCTGCGTGAAGCTATGATGGCACGCGGTTCAGTAACCGGATTACCTTGTGCATCTTCAATACGGAAAGTCACGGTTAAGCGCAGTAGGGTTTCCACCAGTTTGCCATTCAATTCGTGACGCTGTGGGGTGTAATCTAGTACACGCAATACATAAGCATCGGGACTATTGCTCAGCTGAATACCTGTTGCACCCAAATAAATTGCAAGTTTTTCATGCAATTGTCCTGCATTATCCGGCAATGCCAATTTCATTTTAGAATAAGCCATAGGAGCAGTTGTCGGGTTGGTCCCTTTTAAATGAAAGCCACAGCCCACTAAGCCTGCACTTAGACCACAAGTTAAAACAATTGCTGCTAAACGTTTGCCCAAATGCATGCGTTGTCCTCTGTATTGTTCTTCAAAGCAAAAAAGGAAGATCGAAAAATATGTAGTGATTGTATGTGCAAAGCCCGTTGATTGACAACGGGCTTTGTTTGGGAATTGTGAAATCTCCCCTAACCCCTCTTTGATAAAGAGGGGAAAGCCCATTGCTGTCCCACAATTTTTCACAAGAGGAAGCTCATTTGAGCTTCCTCTTGTTTTATGGGTATTTTATCGGGTGAAAATAAAGCTTTTAAAGTTCTTCTTTCAAACAAATTCACTTGAATTATTCTGAGTAAACGTTGAACTGTCCAACCTGTTTTCCCTAAATGTTGAGCGAAACTCACCAATAAATAGGCGATCATCGCAATCCAGATTTGTGTCTGAATTGCGTTCCTGCTGCGGCCTAGAAACGCTTTTAATTTGAGATTCTGCTTAATCGCCTTAAAGAACAGCTCAACTTTCCAACGATCTTTATAAATCGCCGCAATGGTGGAGGCGGCTAAATGAAAGTTATTGCTGAGAAAGCTAAAGTGCTTGCCACTTTGCTGATCTCTATATTCAATTCTTCTTAACACTGGGGCTTTTCTTTTTAGGGCATGTGCGCTATTCAGCTGAATGGTTTCATCTTTTAGAATACCTTTGGATTCAAGCACTGGATGTTGCTGGATC
>NZ_VPCP01000050.1:0-25403 GCF_013418145.1 Acinetobacter sp. YH12201
ACGCCACTTAAATAAGTTAAGGCGCTAAAGCGATAAAAGCTACATGATGGCCAGTACTGAGCACTGGCGATCTAAGTCAATGCTGCAGTTCTCATCATCATTGGAATAAGTGGACAAATTCCTGACACGGAATACTATAACTGAGGTCACTTAAATGGGATGCATAAGTTATGTAAGTTACGCCACTTAAATAAGTTGAGGTGCTAAAGCGATAAAAGTGGCACTGTTGGAAATATAGATTTAAGTCGATGATTTTTCCTTTAAAAAAAGTACTTAAAGACGGCTTTGTTGCACAAAGCTGTTTGTAAGGTCTGATTCAGCAATATAATTTCCGAATGAAGAAGCCAGCAACTAAAATCTACCGTACAACGAATTGGTCCGCATATAAACTCAGTGCGAGAAACTTTCAGAGCCAAGTGAATGAGATTCATGCTCGTGTGACAGTATTAAATAAATTTACGGATTTAGGCAGACCTCACACCCAAGTTGTCACTTAAGTTTGAGAAGCTTAGGGGAGTTCTACTTTTAAAATCTTTGTGCAACAAAGCCACAGTAAATGTCAACAGACCCTAATTAGTCATAATAATATTTTCATAAATTTGTCATGTAAATTGAATATTTAAAGCGTATTTTTCGACCATCCTAAGATGAGGCGATGCAATGCTTTGGCATAAGAAAAAATTTAATAAAAAATCAATAAGTTTGGCATGCTGTAGTTTGGGCACAGTTATTTTGACGGGCTGCCAAAGTCCTGCTTTAGTTCAATCATCTTCTGCTTCAGTACAACCACTAAAACAGCCCCACCGTGTGGTTTTTTTCTTGGGAGATGGAATGGGTATCACGACACTGACAGCTGCACGAATTTATGCTGTTGGTGAAGATGGCCAACTGCCGATAGATCAACTGCCAGAGTCAGCATTTGTTCGTACTTTCTCAGAAGATGCACAGGTTACAGATAGCGCACCATCGATGGGTGCCTATATGACAGGTGTAAAAATGAAAAATGAAGTGATATCCATGCAGACTGGAACAATTGCAGTAGAACCAAATCAGGCCGGAAATCATCAATGTGGAACCAATCCTCAGAACCAGAATAAGCAAGACACTCAAACTTTACTTGAATTGGCCAAAGCACGAGGTTGGGGTACAGGGGTAGTCACAACAACTCGCATTACGCATGCTACACCAGCATCGACTTATGCCCATATTTGTCATCGTGATGCTGAAAATGACATAGCATCCCAATTAGTACCAAGTTCGCAAGGTGATACCTATCAGCGTTATAACGTCAAATTAAAAGATGGGGTTGATGTGATTCTAGGCGGGGGTAAGCGTCAATTTCTGCCGAAAGATCAAGGGGGAGAACGGATAGACCAACGGAATTTGATCGCAGAAATGCAACAAGCAGGCTATCGAGTGGTCTATGATCAAACTCAACTCTCCCAGATGAAGTTAGGAAAGAATGAAAAATTATTGGGTTTGTTTAATACTAGCCATTTAAATTATGACTTAGATCGAACCAAAAAAAACTTGCCTGAACCTAGCTTAAAGCAAATGACGTTGGCCGCTTTGGACATTCTAACCCAAAATAAAAATGGTTTTTTCCTGATGGTTGAAGGGGGACGTATAGACCATGCTTTACATGACACCAATGCTAAGCGTGCATTACAGGATACAATTGCCCTAAACGAGGCTTTGGATGCAACCATTAAAAAACTTCGACAAAGTGACCCTGAATTAAAAAATACCTTGATTGTGATAACTGCAGATCATGATCACACTCTAATTTTAAATGGCTATGCCAAGCGTACTGGAAAATATGTACAAGGTCAGGAAACCAGTGTACTAGGTTTGGTTAAAAACTATGATCGTGCGGGTTTTGCCAAAGATATTCATGGACAACCTTATCCGATTATTGGTTTTGGTACGGGCAAAAAGCGTCCGACACAAAATCGGATGGATGACCTAGTAATCAATTTGAAAGACAGTGATATCTGTCATCCAGTACAGGGTCCACAACCTAAACAAGGTGAGAAATATAGTTTTACTTATCCTTTGAGTGAAACTGGTTGGTGTACGGGAGCTGCTGCGGATGATTTCCAGCAAGAAGCCGTGATTCAGACAGGTTTTAAAGATAAAGAAACACATGGCGGGGCTGATGTTTTCTTGGAAGCCATAGGGCAGGGAGCAGAGCAATTCTCGGGCAGCTTAGAGAATGTTAAAGTGAACCATCTGATTCGCAAGATCACAGGCTTATAAGTAGAGGGATATCCAATGAATAGTACATTAAAATAACACTAAATATAAAAAAAATGAAAGAATAATTTACTAAGTTATTGTTTTTAAGTTGATCCTTGTTTTATATGGGGGTGATAATAACTTCTGATTACTAGTTTTTACCTTAAATATACCGATTGAAAGATTCATTTAAAGGCTATAAAGAGGCACTTGCAAAACTCCACAAACAGCCTGAATTAACATTTTTTGAAAAAAGTTGTAGATGTTAAAATGAGCTTCTAAACCAACACCCTAACATCTACAGCATGAATACTACATTAAGCCCTTTTCTCAAACAACGGTTTCAAGCCTTACAATACGAACTTATTCCTTTAGTCGCAGCCGATTTAGACGGCATCAGCTCAAAGCTCGAACGCATTATTCGTGTGCTCGAGTGGAGTGACATCGAATCCTTGGTATACCAATATCAAGGGTGTGCTGTGGGAAGACCTCCTGCTGACCGCTGCGCTTTGGCATGTGCCTTTATTGCAAAAGCTGAACTTGGTATCGTCACCACACGGGGCTTGATTGAACGCCTAGAAGTTGATCGTAGATTGCGGCGAATTTGCGGCTTCAATCTGTATAAAAAACTACCCAGCGAAGGGACATTTAGCCGTGTTTTTGCTGAATTTGCAGCGCGTAAACTAACCACTCGCGTTCATGAGCAGATGGTGAAGTCCAATCTTGCGGATACGTTAATCGGTCATATTAGCCGTGATGCAACCATGATTCCAGCACGCGAAGGTGTTGAGAAAATAGTTCTCCCTCCTGTTGTAAAACCGCCTGCCAAAAAACGAGGTCGCCCTGCATTCAACTCGCCTAAGACCTTGACCACTAAAATATTAACTGCCATTCAGATTCAACTCACACAGACACTTCCTGAAATGCTCCGAGATTTACCTACGGGCTGTTCTGTTGGCACAAAAACGAACTCAAAAGGGTATTCTGAGAGTACCAAAGGCTACAAGCTTCATTTAGATACAGCATGTTGTGGTGTAGTGATCAGTGCTTATCTGACGGGTGCGGTCGTTCATGATAGTCGTGTTGCCCTGCCGTTATCGTTGATGAGTGAACAGCGTGTTACGGCATGTTATGAGCTGATGGATGCAGGTTATTGTAGTACGGATATTCGAGAGTTTGTGAGATCAAGAGGTCGTGTTCCGTTGATTGATCACAACAAGCGTCAGGGTGAAAAAATAGAATTTTGCAAAGCGGAAGCACAGCGATATAAAACCCGTAGCAGTGCTGAACGCAGTAATGCCCGTTTAAAGGATGAGTTTGGCGGTCGGGTGATTTATTATCGAGGTCACGCTAAGGTGATGAGTCATTTGATGTTTGGTTTGATTGCTCAAACAGCCGATCAATTGATGCGACTTTTGAGGTGACGACAAGGCAATTGATTAAGTGCTTAATGATTGAATATTTGACACAGGTCAACGCATCAGCTTGTTTAAGATATGGAGAAACAAGATGATTGATCCCTAAAATCATAGCGCAACTCGGGTTTGATTAAAAAAAAGCCTCTTTTTTAAGAGGAGCTACAGCTGTGTCGGCTGGGACAATAATTTTGCAAGTTCTTCTAAATACATGAGTTTTACAGTTTGGCTAGGTCAGCATGAGTACTTTTCACAAGATTTAAGATCGACCATGAACGTGATTAAGTTATAGGGGATTGATGAAATAGTTTTTATGAATTTCTGGCTTTCTGGGCTGATTTTATCAAATTCATGTCTATGCAAAATTGCGACATATTTCTCGTGCTGGTAGTTATCCAGAGTTTGGTCTGCATCTATCCATAGTGCAGACCTTTTTTTGGTGACAGTTTTTTCTTAGTGATTTTCGATCTGGATGTAGTGATTTCACGTTTGCAGAATATATCTTGGCGGTGATCCATCTAATATTCGTGATTATAAAGAGAGCTAATTCACAGGTTCTACAGATTATGTAGCGACTAACTATATCAAAGTCTATTTGCAGTTGATGGTTGGCGCTTAGTTTATATTTACGCTTAGGTTTCAGTTAAAAAATCAATATTCTGTTGAATCCGTGATTGAATCATCTGTAGGGTAGATTCTCGAATTTGATGGGGATACAGGCGCTGCGCAATTTGACTAAATTGAAGTGCAATTTCACGCATGGTCAAGATGATCTCATCGACTTCTAGAGTAGTCAGATTAGCTTCTGAAGTACCGAGTTTATGTATGTCATTTCGGGAAATATTGAGCGCTTCTCCCATAATGTCCATTTGATGATAACCACCTGGACCCTCGCAGAAGGTCACATCATAGGCTGGAGCCAATTTCCATTGACCATTTTTCTCCATGAGAAATGAAAAGTTCTTAGTATGGTCATCCCGATTATTGAAAAGCACATTAAACACAGCACGTTTAAAAGCATGCAATCTTTCTCGTACATCTTGCGTACACATCAAGGTTGCCCGGAGAAAATTGCGATAGTCTAGGCTACCTGGAACTTTATAGTCTGCTCCTGTATATGCAGCCAAACTCTGCATTGGAATCCGCATACCATTTTGACGATCGAATCGTTTAGAAGCAAAAGCCGTTAAACCATTGGGCAAATTAAAGAAATGGGTATCTGGAGTCTCAATTGCACAAAGTCGCAAACATTCTGCATAGACGGCTTCAATGGCGCAGACTTCAGGATGCTCTTGCTGAGCAGGAAACTTAATCAGCCAGGCTTCATGTTGATCAGAATCTTGAGTCGAAAACTCTAAATTGACAGGATCTCGGTAAACCAACGCTTTTGGTCTGGCACCTTGAGGGGAGCCACCCATGACCAATAAATGCTGTAGAAATTCACCACCTTCACCTTTGAGTACTTCTTGAACTTCCTGGGCCAGTTGTTGTAAAGGGATATTTTCTGAGGTTTGCATGTCAGCAACACAAGGTTCAAAGGAGAGGGCACCCATTGCGTGACTACTAATATAGGTCAGACGCTCCAAAGGTCCAATTCGTGCTGAATTTAAGCCAATTTTTTTGAAATATCGATCCATCAACATCATGCCCCAACCATCTGGTAAAGCGTCATAGACTGGACCTGGGAGTCCCATTTGATGAGTAGGAAAACCTTGTCTGAATGGTAGACCTTTTAAAGGCAGCAAGTAAGAAGAGAGCTCAACACCTTGCTGTATTGCTTCTGGACTATATTCAAAAGCAATGGTGGGTCTACCTGTCGTGGCTGTTGAACTAATCAGCGTTCCCCATAACCATGATTCGCCCCAACCGTTGTAATAAACATTAAGTCTATTGAGCATTATCCCTTCCTCTTAATACGGTGGCGCTTACTTTGACTCTCATAGCGAAGAATGTCATTCACACTGTTAAGCTGAGGTTTAAATAGTTCCTGAAGTTCGTTTAATCGACCCAAGACCATTGCAATACGGACTAAATTTTCAACAGATACATTTCGTCCCGCTTCAAGATTCGAAACTGTATTCACGCCGACACCAGCGCGTGCTGCTACCTCAGCTTGAGACATCTCCAGAAAGAGTCGTTGCTTACGTAAACGCTCACCTAAAAGAGTCACAACTTCTTCTGGTTTAGTGAAATATAAATCCATTAAATTGGGTCTTAAGAATGAATAATTTAATTAAATCACAAAATAATGGAATTAATCTATAGCTATAGTGTGGCTAAGGAGGGCTTTGTTGCACAGCACATCAGAAGGGTAGGTATAGTCCTTGGGTATCGGTTACAGAAAATCATCAGGATGTACTTTGACTGATTGTTGATACGGAGATTTCAGTATTTTCATTTTTCCTAATAGGTCACATTACTTAGAAAGGGTTCTTCGAAAATTAGTTCATACTTTAAAAATCCTATAAATATTGAGGATATTTTCTTAATGCTTTCAATATAGCATGCGGCTATATGTAACTCGAACGGGCTTAATCTGCCTTTCAGTATAAATTTTTTGGTTCTTTGCACTTTAGCGTGAAGATTGTTACGATATGGACTCATCCATGAGATAACCCGCACATGAGCGCTACCAAGAAAGCAGACAAGTAAGCCGCAGCAACCTTCGTTTTCGGTTGTTGCGGCGTTCTCAAGAACCTAGTTGCTCTGCAAGAGCGCCGCCAAATTCTTAACTTAAGGAGATGGCTTCGTGCGCTCAAAAGATTTTTCTTGGCGGTATTCTCTTCCCGCCACGCTATTGCTGTTATCACCATTCGATTTGCTGGCGTCACTGGGCATGGATATGTACCTGCCCGTGGTGCCTTTCATGGCGGATGCACTTGGGTCCGGTGCAGGGACGATCCAGCTGACGTTGACGGCATACCTGGTTTTGCTTGGAGCCGGACAGCTTCTCTTCGGCCCACTGTCGGATCGGCTGGGTCGCCGCCCCGTTTTACTTGGTGGCGGGATTGCCTATATTGCGGCTTCATTCGGCCTCACCGTAGTTTCATCGCCAGAACTTTTTCTGAGCTTCCGCGTTCTTCAGGCCTGCGGCGCTTCGGCATGTCTCGTTTCCACTTTCGCGACGGTACGCGACATCTATTCGGGCCGTGAGGAAAGCAACGTCATCTATGGCTTGCTCGGCTCTATGCTTGCGATGGTTCCTGCGATAGGCCCACTGCTAGGAGCGCTGGTCGACGCGTGGCTCGGATGGCGCGCAATCTTCGGCTTGCTAGGGATGGCAATGATAGGCGCTGTTATCGCAGCCTGGCGACTCTGGCCAGAGACTCGGCGGCACCGGACGGCAGACCTACAGTGGTCGCAGCTATTGACTCCTGTGAAACACCTGAACTTCTGGCTGTACACGCTCTGTTACAGCGCGGGGATGGGCAGCTTTTTCGTCTTTTTCTCGACCGCCCCCTGGCTAATGATGGGGAGGCAAGGGTTATCGCAACTTAGCTTCAGCTTGCTATTTGCTACAGTGGCCATCGCTATGATGGCTACAGCGCGAATCATGGGACGACTGATTCCCCGGTGGGGAAGCCTGAAGACCTTACGAGTGGGAATGGGGTGTCTGATGGCGGGAGCGCTGTTGCTCGCTGTTGGCGAGACATTGGCACCGGTCTCGGTGCTTGGCTTCATCGCCCCGATGTGGCTCGTGGGTGTTGGTATCGCCACTGCGGTATCGGTGGCACCCAATGCCGCTCTTCGAGGTTTCGATCATATCGCTGGGACCGCTACAGCAGTCTACTTCTGTTTGGGTGGACTACTGTTAGGGATTATCGGGACACTCATTATTACGCTTTTATCGACTGGTACCACCTGGCCGATCATCGCTTATTGCCTCATCCTCGCAACAGCAGTGCTTTGTCTGTCCTGCATCAATCCCAACAGACGCCATCTCAGCCAAGAAGAACATGATGCCTTGGCGCTACAAGGCACCGATAGCGCGCAATCGGTCCATGATCATGACTAGCGCTGATGTTTGGAGCCTGTTCTGGAAGGGCTTTTCGCCAGCGTCTCATGGGCTTCTAGATGAACAGACTTTGCTGATCCGTCTTACACACGACGAGGAGCATACGCCAATTTGTAGCCGATGCGATTGCCCTTGTTTCCTGGTACATGACATCAATTGGCGCCGAGTTCGCGAGTCACCAATTATGCAGTATCGCGTCGAGTTGGATGTACCTGTGCGGCGGCTGCGTTGTCCACAATGCGGTCCAACCAGAGAGCGGATCGATTGGCTACCACCGCGCTCCCGTATTACGCAATCATTGCGCAACTGGATTGAGAAATTAGTACAGATGCTGCCCGTCAGTCATGTTGCCAATCTTTTGGGCTTGCATTGGCATACAGTCAAGACTATTGACATGGAGCGGCTCAAACGTGATTTGCACGAGCCAGATCGAAGTCGATTGCGCCGCCTGATGATGGACGAATTCGCCTTGCACAAGGGTCATCGCTACGCCACGGTGGTCGCCTGTGCCGACACCCAGCAAGTGGTGTGGATTGGCGAGGGCCGCTCGCGTGAGGCGATCCGGCCGTTCTTCGAGTGGTTAGGCGATGCCCGGAACCAGATCGAGGCAGTGGCCATGGACATGAACTCAGCCTTCGATCTTGAAGTGAAGGCCCAGTGCCCCAACGCGGTGGTGGTCTACGACCTGTTCCATGTGGTGGCTAAGTATGGCCGCGAAGTGATGGATAGAGTGCGAGTTGATCAGGCCAATCAACTGCGAGATGACAAGGTCGCCCGCAAGGTGATCAAAAGCAGCCGTTGGATACTGTTACGCAATGCTGACAACCTTGAGCCCGAGCAGGCGGTCAAGCTGGACGAACTCCTGGCCGCCAATGCGTTCTTGACTACGGTGTACGTGCTCAAGGACCAACTTAAGACGCTATGGTTTGCGGAAAGCGAGACGACGGCCAGAAGCGCCTGGCGGGAATGGGCCGGCATGGCCCTCGGTAGCGGAATTGATGCTTTGGTACGATTTGCCAAGAAGCTGGAGCCATATATGGAGGGTATCGTTTCCAGTGCCCTCCACCGGCTGAACACCAGCGTGCTGGAGGGCATGAACAACCGGATCAAAGTCATTAAGCGGATGGCCTATGGATACCGCGACACGGACTACTTCTTCCTCAAGATCCGTGCTGCATTTCCCGGCAAAGTGCGATGAACTAATTTTTTGGGCGTGAGAGGGGAGAGGTGTGAGGGCAAGCAATTTATATCGTGGATACTTCTAAATTACTTATGTAATAGAAGGTGGTAAACATGGATTTAGAGGTAATAACACTAAATATAAAAAAATTGGAAGAATAATTTATTAAATTATTGTTTTTATGTGGTTATTGGTGATGTTATGAATAATAATAACTTTTTTCTTGATGAATTTTACCTAAAAAAATTGATCAGATAATTTTCTTTAAATGTCATGCATACATAAATTTGACAGTTTGAAGGGATCGGTATGTGCATTTTTCACAAGGTTAAAGATCGACCATAAATGTGATAAACGGCAGAGGATCATTGAAAAATGAATGGATTTAAACACTACATGTATGCACGAAAAAAAGTATCGCTGCGGTTCTGCTGACAGGCTGTATTGAGCATTGAATGCAAATGATGTAGTAATTGTCTACAGGCTATAGGACCAGCATGAAGAAGAATGAAATGTAGTTGCCAATTTATAACCTTGGTTGAACAGCATAGCATTGTTATTCGGAGAAGTGAGGTAAGCCATCCTTCTCTTATTCATTTAAAATGATTCTTACTCAACTGATCTCGACTCATGGGCTGGTTCCAATTAGACGGATAATAACTTCCATCCCCTATCTTTTTCTTACCACATTTCTTGCATTTAATCCCTTCTTTGGAGATTTGATTCAGCATCACTGTTGTCGGTTGATATACGCTGAATTATCAGGAGACTTTCCCTTGGGAGATTCTAGGCAGCCAACTTATAAAAGTCTTCGGCCATTTGATTTGGTGTCTTAAAACCCAAACCCTTTTGAATTCTTCGATGATTATAAAATAACTCAATGTATTTTATAATATCTGCTTTGGCTTCTTCTCTGGTTTGATAGTTGTAATGATGCACTAACTCATTTTTCAGTATTCCCCAAAAGCTTTCAATCGGTGCATTATCGTAACAGTCTCCGCGCTTGCTCATTGAACCTTGAAAACCATATTGCTCAAGTATATTTCGATATTCATGGCTGCAATATTGACTTCCTCTGTCTGAATGCACAATCAGTTCTTTGGTTGGTTTTTGATTGTGAATAGCCATATTTAGCGCATTACAAACAAGCTGTGTTGTCATGCGCTCATTTAAGCTATAGCCAACCACTTGCTTCGTGTAAAGGTCTTTTACCGCTGCTAAATACAGCCATCCTTCAACAGTCCATATGTACGTAATATCACTTGACCATGCTTGATTTGGTCTAGTCATTGAGAATTGTTGCTCCAGCAGGTTTTCATAGATCGCTCGATTATGGTCACTATTCGTAGTCCTTTTAAAACGCTTGTGTCGCTTACAATACAGGTGGTTCAGCGCTTTTATCTGACGTACAGCGTACATACTCATTTTTATACCCTGAGCTTGTAAGTATTTGGTTAATCGAATATAACCATAGCTCTGCCTTGTCTCCTCATGGGCTATTTTCACCAATATCGTCTGTTGATTTCGTTGAATCGTTCTTTTGCTCACGCCTCTCTTGAGCCAATCATAAAAACATGAAACTGAAACATGAAGTAATCGAGCCATTAAGGTAATTGGAAAAGAATATCTTTTTTGTTTCATATAGGCGTACCTTACTGACTTTCTTTGGCAAAGTACGCTGCTGCCTTTTTTAAAAATTCACGTTCCATTTCAGCTATTTTGAGCTGTTGTTTGAGTTTTTTATTTTCTTCGAGTAGAGCGTTTAGATCAGGTGAATACTGTTTTGTACCTGCTAAAGTTCCAGCCTTTGCTTTGGTATTCCAATTTGAAAGAGTTTGCATTGAAATGCTAAGTTGTCTAGCTGTTTCCGAGACATTGCCTTGATTGGCTTCAATTAATTTGATGGCTTCAGCTTTAAATTCTGTGGTGTAAGTCTTGTGTTTCTTGCTCATGGTAAACTCCTGATGAGTGTGTTTAGTTTACCAAGTTAAAACCTCCTGTTTTTTCAGCACACATCAATCTAAGTTAACGATCTATTCAATTCTGGATAAGTAATCTGAATATTACGATCCTAAATTACCCGAAGAGTATTAAGATTTCTAAGAATCGTGATTGTTGGTTTATTTGGGAAATTAATCAGTGGATTGAAGCAAAGATGATGGCTCATTAAGGATTGTGGGCTTCGACTACTTAAATTTTAGGTATTTTGAATAAAGCATATTTCAAAAATCTTAATTAATGGATTTAAATTACCATAAAAACCTTCAATATTGGCTTGAATCCATTGTTGTTGAGAGTCAATGCGAGACCAATCAATACCATAACCACAATGAGCAATCAGATGCTCAAAGAAAATCCGTTGTGTACGTCCATTACCTTCACGGAATGGGTGTATGACATTAAGCTCACAATACAAGTCGGCAAGTTGAGGAATCAGTTGTTGTGGTGCTAAGCCTTGAAAGTATTTTTTTTCTTGAAGCGGTTTGAGTAGTTTATTGGTTTCAATTTCAATACGGGAAAAATTACAAAAACGGGTGTCACCTTTGGAAATATCGATTTGTCTTAACTTTCCTGCCCAGTCGTATAAGTCGCCAAAGAGCTGCGCATGAATTGATTTTAAGTATTGTAAGTCGTAAGGTGGTTCAGCATATTCAATTAAGTTACTTGCCAATCCAGACAGTTCTAGTTCAGCTTGTTCTAAAATTTGTTCATCACGAATATTGAGTTTGTTCTTTAGGATATTTGTGCCAGGGTAACAATACAGGCTGTCACCCATTTCCCCATATTTATCCATACATGCACCTGACTAAGATTCGGGTTGCGAATACTTCTTATATTTTTGCAAGATTTCAGCTTTACTTTGTTGAGTTGTTTGAGCTGTCGTTGTAATGCCTTCAAGCTTTAGGCTGGCTTGATAGTTTTGCGAACGTGTCGCTTGAATATATTTTCTTTTCTGTTCAGTGGTTCTGAGCATTTCGAAACTCCATTGATGCTACACGTGAAGTAAGTATAGCAGAGAATCTTTTTGATCAATGCTGCATACACAGCATTTCTAAAATGTAATACAACGGTATTGTTTCATGTAATAACAGAAAACTAAAAAAAAGTGGAAGAATTCTTAAAATTTAGACCACCCATGATAAGTAAACCATATGTATTTGTTGATAATTGTAATTTTGAGAAAATTTAGTTGATAAATTAAATGAATTTTAATATACAAAGATATGCTCATTTTTTATATCGATAAAAATGTTAAAATTTGACTATTTAGTAAAAAATATAGAGATATTTATGGGGCAATTTATCATGCCCTTTTGCTTTGAGCGACAAAATGTTCAATTTAAGATAGTAAAAATTAACTCAGAACTACTGAAAATCAAAAAGATTAAACAGAGCCAGAAAGTAGTAGTACAAGCAAAGTTCAAAATAATCTATGTGAAAATTTGGCAAAAAATATTGCTATTAATGCAAACGGAGCCAGGCTTACGTGTGCATTCTAATTATGTTGCAATCTTACAGTTGATACATAATCTTGATGATTTTATCGAAAAATCACAACAACACTTGTGCTTTGAAAGAAAAGCTCAGAAAGAACTGGATGCTAAATTTTTTGCAAGATTTTTTAAGCTAACAAAGAATTCAATAAAGGATCAACTTTTACCAAATCGTTCTGATCACAATGAATTTAAACAATGCAACGTGATAAAAATATTAAGCGAAAATGAATATGCCAAACATTGAAACACAAGAGCAATTCTTAGATTTAGCAGAAAAATATCAACAAGATTATTGTCTATTACGTGATGATATTGTAAATACACAATTTGTCGATCTATCAGATGATTTGTATAAAGATGTCTACGCTCTATACAAATTAGCACAACAAATTTATAGCTATATATCAGGCTCCAGACAGATCGGTAAGTATTCTTTTTTAGCTGCTGTGAGTTTTTTTGCATGTCCAGATTCTAGTAATACACAAGAGCTGTCATCGCAACGTTATTTGATTCTACAAGCGAGTTTTTTAACATATCGGCAGTATCAAGAATTTGCAAAAATTGATAAAGCTGAGAATAAGCAAAAACATGTTTGTGACCTATTACGCTATGTCTCACGATATGTGCTGGATTCTAATCATGCTGAATTATTTCATGAATGTAGTAAGCTGCTAAATTGTTATGTCACGTACGAACGTAATTTGAAAAAAGAGGATCGTAATCAACTTTTTAATATTAAAGATTTCGAACAAGTACAAGTCATAGAGTATTTATCGGCTCTATTAATAATTTTTAAAAGACTAGATGATCGTCGTGTAGTTCATCGTCAGCGTAAGTCAAAAAAAAGCAAAGTTTTGCAATGGCCGACGAAAAATGAACTCAAAAAATTTCGTGAAATTAAAACGGGTAAGCAAGTAGATATTGGACATAACGCAAAGATTAGTATTTATGATGCCGCTCTTCACAAAGATGAAGAGGGTGAAGTTGATCTATTAGATCCTGAAATGGAGTTTTATTCAGAAGATGAAAAGTCTAAAAATTTAAATTATATACTCAGCGATAATGCGACGCATCTAATGCGGCATCGCCAGCGCCGTCATGCTCCTTTTGTTACAAATCCACATTATTTGGCGCCAGATATACTGAAGCAAATTGTTTATGTGTTGAGAACCGAGTTATCCGGGCACTGGAGGGATGCTGCAATCGCTGCAGCATGTTTATTGTCACTTTTGACGGGATTATCACCCGTCGCACTGATGGATTTTAACGAGCTTATTCAAGATGGAATTTTGATCCAGAATGGTTCAAGTAGACGTCGCGAATATTTACTCAAATTAAATCTTAAAATTACAGAGCAGAAGATTAAGAGCTTAAATCATGTGCGGTGGAATGAAGTGATGACACATCAACTACATTTACCTTCTGCTTGGTTTGACTATATAGAACAAGCATCGAATCCACTAATTTCATCAACACACATTAATACGAAACTTAAGAATTGGCTTGATAATCGGTTTGTAGGTTCGATCACTGTAGAAAAACTGCAGGCTCAATTATATTTTCATATATATTATGAAACATATAATGAATATCTTGCTCATGTAATTGCTGGGCGGGATAGTCAGCATCACATGCCTGGTATCTATTATGGCGGGCTACCGAAAACTCAACTCAGTAGCACATATCTAGCCTTTTTAGAAAAAGCACTTACACCACATTCCACACATTTTACTGAAGACACGGCTGAACTAAAAATATTGCAACAACAATTCAAAGTGCAATCTGCATTATCTATAGGAAGGATAGGGAGCCAACTGGCACTTGAACCCAATTTTGTGAAAGAGCAATTCCATATTTTACATAGACATTGTCACGAAAACATCCAAGAAGATAAGCACATTATTAATCAACTTAATGCATATGCGTGTTGGATGTGGCATATCAGTTTGTTGAGTTTGGCAAGTCGGCCTAAAAAAAACCTGTTGGGGAATTTGGATGATTATTGTGTTGAGCTCAAGCTTTTATATGTGAATGATAAAAAAAATAGTAAAGCAAGAAAAGATGGTCGTTTTATCCCTTTATCTGATTTTTTCATAAAAACACTGCAAAATTACACTGCCTTTTTAGAACAAATTATTGAAGCGTACGGTTCATTTTTTAGACAAGTCTTTGCAAAGAAGAAGATAACTGTAAATGATCTTTTTGGTAAGGTCATTTTTAGTAAAGATATCTTGCCGATAACTGTCAAAGAATGGCAGAGCAGGAAAATTAAGTTAATCCCTTTATCGAGAAAATGGGTGAATTCATATATGCAAGGAGTCTTTCCAAAGAATATGTATTCGAATTGGTTACGTCATTTTGACATGAACTTTTTGATGCATGAGCAGCAAGAGGGTAAACCAGCATTAGCTTTTCACTTAATTCAGGCCCTGTATGGTCATGACCAACGTGACCGAGAGGCTTTTCATCCGCATTCTTCACTTATCCCGAATGTCTATGTACAGCAAGCCCGCCAGCAATTGCAAGATAATGTCAAATCTTTATCGATTAAACACTTAGAGCGAAAATAGTTGTATGCAAAAAATCAAAGAACTAATAAAACCACAACTAGATGATCTATTTGTTGATATTCATAAAATGGTGAAAAAGTCGCTAGATAGACAGCCTTCTCCACCTGAAGTATTGACGAAAGAAATGCAGCAAAAACTTGATCAGCAGATCGCTGAAAAATGGCATGACATTAAAGATAGTGTTGATTGTTTGAGTCAAAAGTTGAGCCGAGACGAACAATCAAAACTGATGCAATTTACTGAAGATGAATTTAATAAAAGAAGGAAGCAATTCAACCAGAATGTAGATAAAAAATCATACAGAATTAAGCTAAATCCACATACTAAACGGATCGTACTGCCTAGAAAAATTGAGAGTACAGAGTCACGGTTAGAACAGGGGCATCTACATATCCATGTACTTAAGGAATTAAGGCAGTATTGGCAAGATTCATTTGAATATTGGAATGAACCAAAGTACTTATGGGGAAATTTATGCTTAAGTTTTATATATATTTCAGGCTGTGCAGATGAACAGCATTTGATTGCTATTCAGAAGCAATTGCAGGAGGCCATTGAGCTTGGTACAGATCTGAATTGTTTTCGGTTATACCATTCGGACTACAAAAAAATCACTAATCCATTGTTACTACATTATCGTGTTGAAAACTCTCAATATGGCAACGATGTAGAACAGGGAAAGTTGTACCAATGGAAACATGTTTTTTTTAACCCATATGCGCAGTTCATTTTGCAATATTTAAAAAAGTTGAAAGCTGCTCAGAAAGAATTTTGTCTGCAACATTCAGTTGAAGATTGTATTTTAGAAAGCTTGAGTAAGATAGGCAGGAAAAAAAGTCTTGGGGATCTGCAATATCAAATTAAACGCCGTGGATTTCGTGCATTTAATGATGTGCAAATGGTACTCGAATTTAATCCAAACCTCAGCATAGATATATTTTTGAGTAATGTGCTTCAGCAAGAGATTAATACTGTTGCTTTAAGGCCATCCGAATTTAGATTGCTGTGGAATAATGATTACAATCAAGTCACAGAACCAGATAATCGCCCTATTCATTTTGAACAAGAGCAGTTACTTCCTGAAGTTCCGACTGTTCAAAGCAAATTACAAACGATTCCGTATGAGTTGATGTTGTTTGGTCAAAAGAAACGTAAAGGTCAAAAAGTTGAGCGTTTAGATAAAAAGAGGAATAAAGAAGAACGCACGCTACGTTTTTGGCAAGAAACTAGAAGGGTGTTAGAGGAGAAGATAGTTGATGCTAATACGGAGGAAAAGTCTTTAATTGATGCTCAACTACGCTTAATTCACTGGTTAATGCATTTAAAAAAACGAGGGCTTCAATTATCAACTATTGAAAGCTACTTAGGATCGTTTGGCAAAGAATTTATATTTGAGATTTGGCTCAATAAATTAGATTTAAAGCAACAATCCATAGATGACTATGAGGATTTATATCGGCAGCTATTGAAATACAGCAGTGAACGTGATGAAAAAGCAGTTCAACGAGATTCGGTGAAAGGAAAAACCTCTCGTAAGATGCACCAAAGCGCAGAATACCGTTTTGGTCGCCTAAAAGATTTTCATCAATTCTGTATAGAGAATTATGATGCTCCAGGGGTATTGGTGTTACAGAATTCAAGTTTTAAGCATTTACAAATTTGCAATGCACGGCTAGTGAGTCCTTTGCTATTTGGCAAATTATTGGAAAAACTAGAAAATTTAAGTCAAGAGCCAACGGCATCAGAGTGGGTCGATCATCTGAGTTGTTTAAAGCTGATGTATTTACTAAGTTATAGAACTGGACTTCGATTAAATGAAGTTCGTTGTCTTAAAATACAAGATATTATTTGCCCAGAGCTACTTTATAAAGAAAAAGAAAATACAGTTTTTAATAATATCACGCTTCATATCCAAGACAATTCATATCGCCGTCTGAAAACGCGAAGTGCGAATCGTCAAATACCATTGAAAATTGCATTGTCAGAACATGAGTTTTTAGTAGTACAACGTTACATACAACATCGTTATGAGCAATATTTGGTTAATCAGCAGGATGATCTACTTTTTAGTGTGAATCATCGTGTATTAACTGATCAATGTATCAGCAAAATTACAGTAGATTTGTTTAGTCAAATATTAGGTATGCATCATGGCTTTAGTTTTCATACATTACGCCACAGTGCTGCTAACTATCTAGCAATAACTTTGCTCGGTTCAAAAGAAATGATCAAGACCTACACAGATTGTCCTTGGGTAAAAGCAAAAAAGATGAGGGATTTATTGTTTGGTATGAAAGCACGTGCTCAAGAAGAGATTATTCAACATAAATGGCAGGTGCTCGCCTCTTGGATGGGGCATAGCAGTATTGAGCAAACGGCTTCAAATTACCTTCATGTTTTGGATTTATTAGCAGTCGATCGAATTTATAATTCGCCGTGTATCATTTCAAAAAAAGTATTAGAACAGTGTTTTAGTCCAGTGAAGTCAAGTACAGACTACATAAACCTAAATCGTTATACTCAGCAGCAGAAATGGTTTAATTCTTATCAGCAAACACAGCCAGTTACGATGGCTGGCCGACAAGAAAAGAAGTTTAGTATAGAGAAGAGTACTCTGACACCTTTTCAACGTTTGATAAGTTTTAGAGAAGGTCGATTAAGCGAAGATACCCAAGCTCAAGAATGGATGCAACGATGTCAATGGATGAGCACTAAATGGATGGATCGCCAAAAATTTAATTTAAAAACGAATTATGTTTATAGTAAGAATTTAGAAGAGAGTTGGTTTGATGAACTTTACGAAAAGGCTAAAAAACTGACTCGTCCAGATGAAATAATTCCTCTCCTTGATTTTCATTATAAAGATGATAGGCAGCAAGATGCACTGAAAGAAAAGAACATGGTTAAGGCGCTTAAAATATTATTATTATTTGGAAAACTGCGTAAGAATTTTCTACATTTTCAATGCCGAATGAAAGGTGATGAGCAACAAATTGTTAATTTTATTACTGGTATAGAGCCAATGTTAGGAGATCATCTGTATTTAGAAAAACAAAACTACCCAGTTAATTTGGATGCTCCTGAGCGAACCGTTAAATTTAGTTTTCAAAGAGTTGTCGGCTCTAACAAAAAAAATGTTACTCCGCTGGTTATATTTAATTTAATGTTAAAAATGATGCAAAAAGATGAACTCTGGATCAAATAGCCTAAGCATGTTAAAGGGGAATTGTTTAGAAATTTCCCTGTTTATAAGTAAACTGCCTTTATGAAAAGCACCATGCTGACTTGGATTAATAAGCGGAATGTAGTATCACAGTTTGATCGCTGGATTTACGAAAATGGTGTGAAGATTAGCGGTATGGTAAATCGATGAGCTAAAGTGTTGTAGTCCAAACTCGATCTGACAATTACCCATTTTTTAGTGTGCCCGTCAGGTTAAATTTGAACTGAATTTTTCTCAGCCCAAATTCATTTCCAATCAAGTTATGTTTCAAGTGGCGTGCGAACACTGCACAATTTAATTCACGGTGCCTAAGACAGGTATCAACTTCGGACCAGCCATTCTAGCTTTGCTAATGATTTCCACCAGCTCATCATAAGTCAGTTCAAACTTATCCTCACTATCAAATACATAGACCATATTCTTGCCTTCATGTTCAGGTGGAGTAGGTGGTACAAATCGTTTCGGGATAAGAATTTGTGCGAGTTGTTCGTCAGTTAATTTAAATAAGTGCATGTTTTTATCCTACTGTTCCTTAAAATGTATTCAAACATACTCAAGGACTAATTCGCACTCTGTTAATGTCTTGTTGCCAAGCGTGTAACTAGAGCCTGAGTCGGTCAGTTCCGACTTGTAGCGGTCAGTCCGTTCTTGCAATATACGCTTTACAGTTTTGTAAGGCGTATAACGACTTATCTCATTGTCGTTTAATCTTGCAAGCACGTTTCTCGCAGCATTCCAATCAGCTTGCACAACTTCCCCATTGAAACGGTGAAAACGATCTCCCTTACGTGTACCTATTAAAAGGCCATGCAAGAAAGAATCACTTTGCGAAGTATATGCAGAATTGACTAGATGCACCGTAGAACCTCTACGGTGAGATATAGAAGTTAGGGCATTAGCTAACAAACCTTTAGCCCATGTATTTAAGCGTCTATTGGTGTTTTTGCCATAGTTGCGTTTACTTTGAATTGGGGATGTTAAATCTTCCGCAACAATCACTTTGGCTTTATCAACCAACTTGTGAGTTGCTGTAAATATTAATGTTTTGAGCTTTGCTTTTTGAGTATCTTGTCGCTTATCTAGTTTTTTTCGACCTAGATTATTTAACTCAATTTTCTGTTTCTTGTGTGGTTTAGCTTTAGCAATCGCTCTGAGCTTGTTTCTGTGCTTGTACTTTTGATTTAAATAATCTGATTCACTTGAGATCAGCTTGCCTAGACCACTCCCATATACATCGCCATCAGAGTCCACAAAAGCTTCTGAGTACCCTTTATCAACACCTACGGTTTCCTGACCACAATCCTGTGTTTCAACTGCATCATAAGTTGAGTGAACTTCAACATTACCGTTTTTTAGAATGATTCTAAGTGTGCCTTGTGGCGCAAAATCAACAGTCGTATTTAATGGGATTTTAATGGTTTGTCGAGGGATTAGGCTTGGTACTTTAAGCCAACATTGACCATTTAACTCAAAGGTTTTACACATATCCGCACGAACAATAATTTGATTATGTGTGTGATTAACACCATGCTTAAAGTGATTACGCATTTGACGATGGAGGAAATTATCAGTCATCCATTCATCTTTTTTAAGCAAGGTGTATAGTCTTTTTTGTTCATTATTACAGGAGGTGCGTTTTCGGATCGCCTGCTTTACTTTGTCTTTTGATGCTTCTCGATAGGCTTTAATATCACCTATGCAATCACGTAGCGTTTCTTTCCACGCATTTGCAGAAACACCAAAGTCACGACTTTCTTTCATCCACGCATCACGAATAGCTCTGTCACTGATATTCAAACCTGAAATAGCACCATATTTAGCCCACACCTCGCTACGAATACGACCAAGTAAAACAGCTTGTTTCTCAAGCTGTTTGTACTTTTGCACATTCAAGTTTTTACAATGGTGGATGCGTGTTAATTTCACAAAGTCATGCCTAGGTTAAGGGATTGGATAATCAATAGATATGGATGCTAATATACCAAGACACTCACCTAAAATACAAAAGATAATCATTTAAATCTCTAATAAATACCCACCTTGCCACTACTGAATCGACATAGACAAAATGAGAACTTATGCAAATATTTGTCTATATTTTTAGTTATAGTTAATTACTCTCGTAAAACAGCTGACGAAGTCCGAGATAGAATCATTGCGTCAAAACAAACGTGATGCTTATGCACTTATGATGAAAATGAATTAATTATTATTTAATTAAGTTAAAAGACTGCTATATAGCGGTCTTTTTTGTTTTTGAGCTCTACAAATTTTAATGAGTACATATAGTTACTTTTATAAAAATGATAATAAAGGGTAGAGGAGGTCATCTAAGAATTTAAAGCACAAGACTTATTTAACATTGATGACAGAAAAAGTGAGTTGTTGGGAACTTAAAGAAGAGGTGGTACTTATAATGGTTACTAAAATACAAATACTTAAAATATTAAATATATAAAACAATATATTACAAATATATATGATGCGTAGTGTACGCATCATACATAAAGCGTTCTATTTTGATATAATTGATCCAATCAACCCATTGTTAGGTTTCATTTAAATTCCATGAGTCTTACTGAAATTAAAGTTCGCCAAGCTCATTGTAAGGAAAAAACCAGTTTTTTATCCGATGAAGATGGGCTTAGCCTGAAGATTGAGCCGAGTGGAAGAAAATCTTGGTGCTATCGCTATACAGATCCACAAACTAAAAAACGTCGACGCATTCAGTTAGGTCGTTATCCTGATTTATCGCTGAAAAAGGCACGACAAGTCAGAGATGACTTTAAAGACAATGATTTCTGTTTTGAACAAGATACTGCCTCTAATGTCATCACCTTTGGTAAGGTCGGGGAGGAGTGGTTACAGTTCAAACTGAAAAATGCCTTCAACGATCTACCCCGCTGTGGTGTACTACAGTTAGCAGAAAGATGCTTACAGCAAGATATTTATCCAGACCTTCAGGATCTACCTTTTCAAAACATCAAGCGTTATGACCTGGTTTCAGTAATCAAAAAAATAGAGGGACGCCAAGTAAAAGAACCTGTCAAGAAAGCTTGTAGTTATTTGAACCAAATTTATGACTACGCTGTAGCGATGGGTTATTGTGAATTCAACATCGCGCATGGTTTAAATAAAATCGCCATTAACAGTAAAATCAAGAAAAATTATCCGTATTTGAAAGCGGAGGATATATCTGATTTTAAGTATAAATTACAAAAATTGGATGCCCATCCGATTATTAAAAAAGCACTGCTGTTCAAATTACATACTGGCGTGCGAGGGGCTGAATTGTTATTGGCTGAGCCTCATCATTTTGATTTAAATGAAAAAGTCTGGAAAATACCTGCCTTGCATATTAAACAGTTTCGACGAAAAGTCATATTAGGCCATGAGATTCCCGACTTCTTAGTTCCACTTTCAGATCAGGCTTTAGATATTTTAAAAGACGTCATGCAATGGTCATACGGTGAAAAGTACATTTTTGCTAGCCCACGGAAACATAATCAACCGATTCATTTTAATACATTAAATATGGCTATACGTAAGATGGGCTATGGAAAATATCAATTATCCTCTCATGGACTACGTTCCACTTTTAGTACCATTTTGAATGACTCAGGTTTGTTCCAGGATAACTGGATTGAGGCACAACTTTCACATATTGATAAGAACCGTACCCGTGCCAGCTATAATCACGCTGACTATTTAGCCCAGCGGACTGAAATGATGCAGTGGTGGGGTGATTATTTAAGTACTGCTAAGTGAAAATCGTACTTTTATACATAGACTTAAAACATTATGGGGTTTCAAATGGATAGTAAACAATATACTTGCCGTGTTACATGGTCAGCAGAATATAATGAGTATGTTGGGTTGTTCGAACCACAAGCACTAGCCATTTGTTGTAATTCAGCTTTAAGCGCCCTTAATTCTTTCATGCGTTTATTCACTAGTGCAAGTTGCTGATCAATTAATGCATTAACGCTAGAGCAGCTTTCTTCTGGCTTATTTTTTAATTCGATAAGACGTTTAATATCATTGAGTGATATATCTAGGCTGCGACAATGCTTTACGAATTCCAATTGTTTAAGTGCTTTGCTATCATACAGCCTGAAATTACCTTCTGAACGATTTGGATTTAACAGTAATCCTTCTCTTTCATAATATCTAATCGTTTGTATTGAACAGCCCGATTTTTTTGACAATTCGCCTATTTTCATCAATTTCCCCCAGACATTTGACTCTATAGTTACTATAGAGTCTATAGTATAAGTATGCAACGAAAAGGATATATAAAAAATGACTGAGAAATATTTAAACAATACGAATATCGTTAATTTTGAACACAAAGATATCCAATCCTTGATCGATCAACGTAGGTGGAAAAACTTGGATAACTTCAACAAAATTGGTGCCGCTTATCAGTTTGTAAAAGATGATTTTTGTGGTTATGGTGTTGCAACAAAGTGCTTTTCATCACCAGATACAGATTGGCGTGGAGAAAATACCTATATTCAAAAAGAAGGTATTCATGATGACTTTGGGCTTTATGATTCCCCTGATGAGTTCTATCTCGAAAAAGGGACTAACTTGTCGGGGTTCAAACGCTGGATATATCAACGCTTGATACGTCACTTGATTAATATGAATGTATCAAAACTAAGAAATAGAAAAGTACTAGAGGTACAAAATGCACAACCATAATCATAGTCATCAACATGGTAAAGATGACCGTATTGGTTGGGCATTTTTCCTTAATGTGACATTCACTATTATCGAATTTATAGGTGGTTGGCTCACTAACAGTACGGCGATAATGGCAGATGCAGTTCACGATCTTGGTGATAGTCTTTCAATAGGTTTTGCGTGGATTTTAAGTCGTTTTTCAGATAAAGAAGCATCAGATAAGTTTAGTTATGGTTATCGTAGACTTACTCTCTTTGGCGCATTGATAAACAGTATTGTTTTAATCATTGGCTCAATTTGGATTTTATTTGAAGCAATTCCAAAGCTGTCCAATCCTGAAATGCCTGTAGTCGAGGGGATGTTAGGGCTAGCGATACTCGGCGTTGCCGTTAACGGATATGCTGTATTAAAATTAAAAGCGGGTGAAACATTAAATGAGAAAGTGCTGACATGGCACCTTCTTGAAGATGTACTTGGATGGGTTGCCGTTCTTATAGTCTCTATCGTACTGTTGTTCGCTGAACTGCCGATATTAGATCCCCTTTTATCAATAGGGTTCACGCTGTTCATCTTGTTTAATGTTTTCAAAAACCTGAAATCAACACTCGTTTTATTTCTTCAAGCTGCACCCGATAAAGAGACTCAAAAGCGTATTAAACTATCACTAATGGAATTTCCTGAAGTTAATGGTATCCACCACATGCACTTTTGGTCACTAGATGGTGAAAGTCACGTTTTAACAGCGCACCTTGAGCTGAGTGACAACTTTGACGTTAAAGAATTAATTAGGCTTAAACAAGAAGTTGCAGCTAAATTATCTTCCTATCATTTATCGCATACAACGATAGAGTTTGAGTTTTTAAATGAAAATTGTCGGGATGAAGCGCAGTAAGCTTTATCAATAAAATGTTGGGCATACAATATTAAAAGCAGCTTAATTAGGCATAACCTAGTAATTAAGCTGCTTTTTTTGATTTTAAATTTCGTCGGATTGCTGTTTGCTACTCTCAGAGCCATGCGCCCATTGATATAAAATAGGCAATACAAACAAAGTTAAAATTGTAGAAGATACAATACCGCCGATAACAACTGTTGCTAGTGGTCGTTGTACTTCTGCACCAATTCCAGTGTTTAACGCCATTGGAATAAAACCTAAACTTGCGACCAGTGCCGTCATTAAAATAGGTCTTAAACGAATGATGTGCTGAGTTTCCATCATTGTCTTGGCTTGATGCGGATCAGTCTAAAGCATTCTCAGGAATAGAGGAGCTCGTTGCTGATGTTGTCGCTGATATGATTAGCAATAATGAAAAAGTTCCTACACCACTCTCCGGGAAAATATAGTAGGCAGTTTGTTGTCCTTGTTCTCAGTGGTTCAACAAAAACTAGCCCTCGAAGCCGCAGAACGTGGCGTGGACATAAATTGTTTAGTATCAGTAAAAAGAGCGATGTAATTTTAGTACGAGTGAGTGATAGAGCAGGAACCTATGCTTCATATATTCAGTAAATGGTATGTTTTTGAATTAATAGGTATTTTTAAATAAAGCTTTCTTTGATTTAGTGCTTTTTATTTAATAAATTAATTTTAAAAACAACTTAGGCTAATTGATAAACACTATCTGGAAAGATTAAAAGAAAATATTTTTTAATTTCTGCTAATTCATTTAAGGCAGGTTCCCTTTCAAGCAGTTGAAATGTCCAAATAAGTACAGCCTGATGATTATCATAGCAAGTATTTACTCCAAGAAAATTAGCCATTCCATAACTTCTATTGATGTTCATTTCTTTAATTAATTGATTTCCTAAGTCACGAGCTTGCTGGCTGATCAATAACTCATTTGGTAACACGGCGGTCATCTCCACAAAATAATCTAATGCAGGTTCAATCCTTATATTTAAAAAGTTATAATTTAGTTGAAATGGATAAAATATACTTTCTATAAGTTGTAATAACCTGCTGTAGGTTAATTTTAGCAAAGTATTACTCAGTCAACAACTTCAAATAACCCACAGCAAGTTATTTTTTGTAAATTAATTTAAATATGATTACTTGTAAGTTATCTAGCCTCATGGGCGATAGAAAAATTTTAAAATTAAGTGAAGTGGTGCATGCAACAGGTATCAATCGCAACACGCTCACAAGTATGTATTATGACCGTGCTGTACGTATTGAATTACCAGTCGCCGATAAGTTGTGTAAGTACTTTAACTGTACGATGAATGATTTGTTTGAGTTTAAGGAAGAAGTTGAAGAAAAAGATTAACTTAATACTTCGTTTGATAAGTTTTTCGAAGAAAAAGACTAGCCAATACTTAGTTTGATAAGTTTTTCTCTGCAGATCTAATATTGAATTTTATAAAATATCATTACAAACAGAGGTGGTTCCACTTGTTTGAACAACTAAAAGCGTATTTATAAGTGATATTCCGCTCTAGTTAAGCCACCTTGTTTTGTTGGGGTAGCTGATCATAGTAAAACTCATTTGGTGTCATTTTGTCTAGACTCGAATGAGGTCGTTTCAGATTATAAAACTCAAAATATGCACTCAATTGCTTTTTCGCATCTGTGACACTGC